>CAYTFT010000330.1:0-3383 GCA_964437155.1 uncultured Chitinophagales bacterium
AATGATGCGCTGAACACCGGGGCTACAGCCAATAATTATGGGGATCATGCGCGTGGTGAAGTAAATCTGGATGCCGCAGGGAATATTTATATCGCTTCCTGTACACGGTCTTCCAATCTTCCAACCACTGCAGGCGTATTTCAGTCTACGTTTGGCGGCCAGCAGGATGGTTTTGTTGCCAAATTCAATGAGGACCTTTCTGCATTGGTTTGGTGCAGCTATATCGGTGGGTCCGGAGAGGATGGCGCATACAGCATTCAGAAAATGTCCGCCTCCAAATGGGTGGTATGCGGCGGAACGGCGAGTTCCGACTTCTCCACAACAGGATCAGCTCTGCATCCGACGTTTCAGGGCGGACAGGCGGATGGCTTTGCCACTATTTTTTCGAGTGATGCGACAACCATCCTCAATTCCACCTATCTGGGAACAAACCAATACGACCAGTCCTATTTTACAGATGTAGACGCTGAACATTCCGTTTATCTCACCGGTCAGACTTTGGGAAGCTACCCGGTTGTGGGAACAGTATATTCCAATCCCGGCAGCACTCAATTTATTACAAAACTCGACTCAACTCTTTCAACTATTTCATTTTCAACAGTTTATGGAAGTGGAACAGGTCAGGTAAATATCTCGCCGAGTGCGTTTCTTGTCGATAATTGCGATCGGATTTTCGTTGCCGGATGGGGTGGAGTCGTCAACACCTACTTTAACGCCCTGGCTGGCTATACTTTCGGGATGCCGGTTACCGGCGATGCCTTTCAGCCCACTACCGACGGCAGTGATTTTTATCTCGCTGTTTTTGATGCAGATGCAGCCTCGTTGCTATATGCCACCTATTTCGGCGGACCGGTAAGCCAGGAGCATGTGGATGGCGGGACAAGCCGTTTCAACAAGCAAGGCGTGGTGTATCAGGCTGTGTGTGCAGGCTGCGGCAGCCTCGATGACTTCCCCACCACGGATGGCGTTGTCAGCAACACAAATAATTCATCCAATTGTAACCTGGGGGTTTTCAAGTTCGCCATGGTAACACCGCCAACCACGGCAGTTTTCACTGCCGATCCGCTGAGCGGGTGCAGTCCGGTGGACGTTTCCTTTGATAATAACAGTGAAAATGCAGCCGGATACAGCTGGGATTTTGGTGACGGGTCAACATCCGTTACAGAAAACCCTTCGCATACATTTTCTGAACCGGGAACCTATACCGTGACACTGGTAGCTTATGAGCCAACCGGTTGCGGCGTGAACGATACCACAGAAGTTGAGATCAATGTCTATGGCTATCCGGTTGCTGATTTTAGCTACTCACCCATTCCTGCAACCGTATTCGGACCGGTGAATTTTACGGATATGAGCACTGATGCAGATTCCTGGTACTGGGAATTCGGAGATGGTTTTACCTCCACAGAAGAAAATCCTGTTCATTTATATGCCAGCGCCGGTGTTTTCGAAGTCTGCCTTACTGTTGAAACAGAATATGGCTGCCCGGATAAGATATGTGATTCAGTGATCATTGCCGAATTATCCATACTCGATGTCCCCAATGCTTTTTCACCAAATAACGATGGCACGAATGATATCTTCATACCCCTGAATTACGGCCTCGAGGAATATGAATTCCGCATTTATAACCGCTGGGGAGAACTGATCTTCATGACGAATGATCCGACAAAAGGCTGGAACGGATATTATAAAGGCATCGAACAGGAAGTTGATGTCTATGTGTATGTTGTTTCCGGCAGAGGCGTGGATGATGTTTATTATTCGAAGCAGGGAAATTTTACGCTTTTACGGTAAATATTCAGTGCTTCTGTCGGGCGAAATATCCCTGTTCATCCACATTTTCAAACCGTTCATGCCATCTTATTATTACTGAATAAATAACTAACTTGCGGGTCAAATTCACGCACGATGAGATTCCGTTATTTTTCGCTCTTCCTCCTGTTTTCACTTTCCATTTCAAAAGTTTTCAGTCAGGCCTGCGGCATGTGTTCCATTGATTACGGTTACACCATCGCAGGGGTTTATCCCGATACATTGCCCCCGGCAACTGCGGGAGAACCTTATGAATTTGACATCACCTTTGTAATGGCTGCGGATACTGCAGTTCCGGGCATCGGGACACTCGATTTTCTGAATTATAATATCATGGAGCCGGTCGGTTTGCCGTATGGGATAAGCGTTTCAACTAATCTCGGTGATTTCCCCGTGGATTATGACCCCGATGTTTCCTTATATGGTTGTGCGCGTGTTTGCGGAACGCCATTGGTGCCGGGATGGTATGTGGTGACTGTCCCACTCATCGCAACACTTGAATATCCGGGAGGCGATCAGGCTGCATCATATAATCTCTATCTTGAAGTTCTACCTGCCACACCTGCCGGCGGAGGTATTATTGAAACAGCTACCTTCGGATGTGAGCCGGTGGAAGTTGATTTTGAAACCAGTATACACAGTGCCGGTGCGGGCGGATTTAGCTATACCTGGGATTTTGGTAATGGCGTTACCAGCACTTCTGAATTCCCCCCGACACAATTTTATTATGCTGTTGGTGGTGTAACAACTGAATACGTGGTTACACATACCATCACAATTGATACGATCGGTTATTCGCTCGATTATCTCACAGTTCTTTCAACCGGCTGCGACGACTGCACCTGGTTCGGTTGTACCGGATTAATTGAAGCCGAAAAACCGGATCTCTATGTAATGATAGATGCCCTTGGCGTTAATACTTTTCCCGGATTTGCCGACACGTATCCACCCGTAACATGGAGCCTCGGAAACACACTTGATCCTGCTACTTTATATAGTATTCAGATGAAGGATGATGACGCGGGCCCTACCGGTGATGATGATAATTGCGGCACATTTTACTTTAACGGCGATGCAGTCGGCATATCCACCTTAACATCCGGAGGAAATCAGGTGGAGATCGGTATTTCGCACCCTGTTATTTCCTATACTTTTTACGATACCATTACGGTGTTCCCCGCAGTGCCTGTTCCGGCAATTACAGTTACCGGCGAAAACGTTTTTTGTGAAGGAGACAGTGTTATTCTCGATGCGACTGTAATACCGGGGGCATCCTATCAATGGATAATGGACGGCGTTGGTATTCCGGGAGCGGAATCTTCTTCATATGTTGCCTATACATCAGGTGTATATTATCTGCAGGTGACGGGCGATGGTGGTTGCAGTGCATCCAGCGATTCCACAACGGTTGAGATGTATGCAAACCCAACTCCGCCAAACATTATCGTTATCGGCAATACACTTACAACCTCTTCCACCTGGGATGTGCAATGGTATTACGACGGCAGCCCGAGTCCGGGAGCGACATCCACCTCTTCCACGCCGGCAGTGGAGGGATATTATTCAGT
>CAYTFT010000331.1:0-3376 GCA_964437155.1 uncultured Chitinophagales bacterium
TAGGTGAGGAAATTATTCGCCAGATACCCGAATCCCATCGAAGCGAGCAAGGAAACAATCGTTGCAAAGGTTGCACCCGGCGTTATAAAACGCCAACGGTGTTTTACAGACGGACCATAATAATAAACAAGAGAGATGGCCAGAAAAAAAAGCATCACAATCACACCATAGGTGAAACAATTTAAAAAGAATCTGCCGGTTGCATCCTGCCAGTTAATGAGATTTCCAAGATAAGAAACGATTGAATCACCGGTAACGATCACAATGAGGGAAGCAAGAAATAAAATAAAAAGATAAAAGGTTAAACGAAAGGAAGCCGTTCTGTTCCTCCAGAATCCTCTTCTGGTATAATTGGGATGATTTTTATTAAAGGTGAGCATGAGCATGCGCACTCCATTCGTAGAGAAATAAAACGCGAGCACAAAACCCACCGACAATAATCCGCCGCGACGAATACTCGTAATGCCGGTAATCGTTGATTCAAGAAATGCATATCCGCTGTCGGGCAGTACATCCTTAAAAAAAGCATGAATACTGGCATCGAGACCGGAAATGGGTATGTAGGGAATTAAGGTAAATAAAAAGATAATGGAAGGAAAAATCGCCAGCAACAAATTAAATGAAATTGCTGCGGCCCGCACCGGCAACTGGTCGCGCCGGATCTCCTGCGTAAAAAATACCACCACATCATAAATAGGGATCTTATCAAATCCCGGAATACTTGTATGCTTGGTTTTATCAATAAATGATTTATAAAATTCCGATAATTTTCTTTTTATGGCAGGTGGCAGTATTGACATTTGCTGAGATCCCGGAAACTGTTCAGATTCCCGCAAAAATACATAAAATGGCCGATAGCAATGCGGTTCAGATCGACCGGTATAAGAGGAGCAATTGCTGCACCTCCGGTGCATCAGGATAATATTTACGGAGGTAGTCAAGCTCCTTTCCGGCCTTCGACTTCTGCCGGCTGGAAATATATAATTCCGTTAACTGCAAACGGGCATTCAGATAATCGGGATCCAGTTGAATCACCCGTATAAAACTTTCCTCTGCCTCCTTCACTCTCCCCCGCTGCTTCTGTATGACACCAAGGTTATTCCATGCGAGATAATATTCCGGATTTTCGGAAAGAATAAATGCATACATTTTTTCTCCTGCTTCCACCTTTCCGTTAAATACTTGTGCCGTCGCCAGTTTGAAAATAAAATCGAGATTAAGCGGTTGAATGTCTGCTGCTTTTTGTAACCATTTTTCCGCTTCCGGATATTTGCTGAGAGACAGATATGCCTCCCCGATCCGGTAACAGGTCCACATATCACCGGTACCGGATGCATTAAAGGCGGAGATTGTTTTAATTATCGCATTAAAATCTCCCCGCAGATAATAATAATGGATCTTTGCTGCTGCAGCTTTTTTATTATCCGCCTTTTGGATATAATAAAATGCACTGTCGAGTAATCCGCTGTCGTGGTTAAAGGACTCATAATATTGCAGATATCCCAGCGCCATGGTAAGCGGATCCGGATTTTGAGCTGTCATACATTTCAATCCTGTAAAACTGCCATCCCGTTTTTCTTTTTCCTTTCCGGGAATCTGTATTTTATGATCTGATATCGAAACATGCGGAATATCAATGGCGCCGGACTTAGGAATATGGCATCCGCTGCAATTATCGGATGTCAGGTCCCGCATATCCTGTTTTTCTGTGCATACAGTCTGCGGTGCAGTATGACACCGGATGCAGGGCTGATTGAATTGCGCGACCGGTGTCTGCTTAACGGAAATATGCGGATTATGACAAGTGATACAGGAAATTTTTCCGGAGGCAATAAAACATTTTGACTGTAATAAACGGTCGGCCTGCGAAGCCATCAGAAATTTATCATTGGCGCCGTCGAAGCGGGGAAGAAAAATATTCCAGTGATCAGAAATTTTATCGCCCGGTTTGAAATCAAAAAATCCGGCGTTCGTATTTAATACATTCACTCCCTGCAAATGGCAGCGCATACACAATTCATTTTGCAGATCTACCGGTAATTTACGCGGGTTGACAATTGAATAATCTGTTTCTCTTGAAGTGTCGACAAGCATGTTGTTACTGACTCTTGCCACATGCAGACTGCCGGGGCCATGGCATCTTTCGCAATCTATTCCCGAAGGTACTTTTGTATATTTATTTACAGATCCCGCTGCAATTTCAGGCAAGCCGTTGTGGCAGTTCATACATTCGGTTTCAATTATACGTGAAAAGCGTGAATTAAATCCGCTTTCCATGCCCGGTGCCATATCCCATTTCTTTTTCTGTGTATAAAATGTAACGGGTGCCTGATAAACATATCCGTTTACACTGATGAGATGCGAGTTCGTATGTTGTCCGCTGCCGATAATATAAGAAACAGTCTCTATCCTCTTATGAATGGTATCTGCACCATCCAATCGGAATTCCATGATCTGCAAAACATCCCCTTTCCAATAGGGTTTATACCAGAAATTATTTATGGAATCGTAAACAATTGCATGAGTATCATACACTGCCGCACTTTTTTCTTTCGTCGCACGATCAAAACTCATCCCCATTCCGGTATGGATGAATGTTGTATGTTTATCGGCATGACATAACCGGCAAGTTTCCATCCCGACATACTGCACGGTATCATTTTGATTCAGCCAGGGAGATTCCTCTGTTACCGTTTTTGTATTTCTTGTGCAAAATGTCAGCAGAAAAAATAAACCCGCAAGAGCCGTTATCAAAATGCCGTTTCTCATCAGTTCCGTAAAAATAGAATTTAATCAAGGAGGCTGCAAGCTCAACCTGTCAGCCTAAGAAACGGTTGCGTAGCGCAGGATCAGGCACCATGCAGGAATCTTTTCTTCCAAACCACTTATACCTGTGTGCTGCAATAAATCCATAAACGGGATCCCTGAGAAAGGCAGGTACAATAAAAAAAATGCTTGCCGCATTAACCGGGAAATGCAGGCGTCGGGCGATCCGGAGCACCGCTGCGGAGCGATCGTAAAATTTGCCGTTCGTATATAGAATTATAGAATCCGATTGAATGGTATAACCATTTTCCCTGAAGAAGGATGCAGCGAAATCGGATTGCAATGAAGCGAATTTAAACAAACCATTTTTATCATGCCTGATCACAAACTGAACACTGCCATTACATAAATTACAAACGCCGTCGAAAAATATTACCGGGTCATGCGTTGTCATCAGGAGGGAAATTTCGCCTGCCATTCCAGCATTCCCCCGGTGAGGTTGCGCACATTTGTAAATCCCGATTGCAGCATGAATGCTTTTGCCGTGTTACTGCGCACGCCGGACCGACAATGCACAATGATCTCCCGGTCCTTTTCATCCTCAAAGTCA
>CAYTFT010000332.1:0-3358 GCA_964437155.1 uncultured Chitinophagales bacterium
CCCTAAATTGCTTCCTTAATTAATCACTTAACACCAATAACATGAAAAAAATGACTCCTCTTTTTTCCCCGGTGAAATGGTTACCGGTGGCAATTTTATGTCTGGGCCTGACCAGCCTGCATGCGCAGATCACCTATCCGCAAAGCAGTTGTGAATTTGCTCCCATGCCTACAGCAGGAACCGAACTCTGCCTTGGCGACGATGTGGTAAGCTCTGCTATTCCGCTTGGTTTCACATTCAGCTTTTATGGAACCGCATTCACCAATTGCTATGTGTCCTCCAACGGGTTTCTCACATTCACACCCGGACTTCCATCCGGATGCTGCGGTGGATTTGCATTACCGAATGCAACCTATCCTTACAGTATTTTCTTTTGTCAGCAGGACCTGAATCCGAACGGATGCGCCTATGGTGATATAACCTATTATACTTCCGGAGGTGCCGGAACACCGCATGTATTTGTGCTTTCTTTTACGGCTGTGCCGCATTTTCCCGGACCCACCAATTTCCCTGTAACGGTTCAATTACAATTACATGAAAGCGGTGAGATCCGCATTGTAAGTACTGATATTCCGAACAGCGGAAGTACGCAAACAATGGGATTAAATATGAACGGCGCTGTTGCAGATGTTGTTCCCGGACGAAATGCATCCATGTGGAGTGCCGAAAATGAATGTATTTCCTTTGGCGGTGAACCAGGCTGCTATGCTGCAACACCAACAGGTTTGTATGCAGATAATATTACATCTGTTAAAGCTAAATTACACTGGGCTGCAGTTGCCGGTGTAGATAAATATACTGTCAGTGTATATACTGCCGGCGGAACTCCTGTGTCAAGCAAAAACACTTCTCTTAATTCATTAACAATTAAAGATCTCACACCCGGAACGAATTATTATTTTAAGGTTCGTACGGTTTGTGTGGATGAAGGAACAACATCCGCATGGAGTGCACCGGTTTATTTTACTACACTTATGCGTTCCGGCATGACGGAAGCAACAGTTGATCTCTTTCCGAATCCGAATAACGGAACATTTCAGTTGAATATAGATGCCCCCGAGGCAGCAACGTATTCTGTTCAGGTTCTGAATAATACCGGACAAATTGTTTACAGTAAATATATAGAAAAAGCTGCAGGCGAATCCACTTTGTCCATTGATCTTGGCGATATCAGCGCAGGCATGTACTTTTTACAATTAAGCGATGCGGGCGGACAAACAAGTTTCCCGATCGTGGTGAATAAATAAATCAGATTCTGATAATTAAAAAACCGCTCTGCAAAGGGCGGTTTTTTAATTTCAGATAATAGGATAAATCCGAAGCGGCAACATTGAATTTCGTTTATTGATGATTCCTAAAAAGGTTTATTTAACGGGTCGGTTTCTTGAAGTGAAAACTGAAATTCATGAATAATTTCTGATTATTATTATACAATCTGCGGACAATATCCTGCAGTAAAATGGATGACTCAAATATACCTCGCCACCGACATCATTATCACAGTCCCGGAAACAAGCCACGCAATAAGGTTGGTTGCCATGGTCAGTTTTGCCCGCAGTTTATTCATAGATTGAATTTGCTCTTGTGTTAACGGCTGTCCTTTAGCTGCCGCACCTATGGCTGCGATTTTTGCTACGACAGGCCGCGTGATAAATAAACTGACGAGGTATGCAGAAAATGCCAGTGTACCGCCGATACAGAGTACGATTCCCATATGGGTGCCGAGCCAGTCGTTTGAAAATCCGTCAGAAAAATACCAGAGCATGAGAAACCCCGATAATACATTGAGTGTTCCGTTCCAGAAGATCACCATGGGTAAATTTCTTGTGCCGGATAACTGCTGCATGAACTTTCCGCCTTCCGGGCCGAGGGCCTTCGCTGCAGGTAAAATAAACACCGCGAGATATATCGCTGCGCCTGCCCAGAAAGCGCCGGTGAAAATATGAATGAGTCGGAGGGCAATGAGATAGAGGTCCATATTGTGAATTTGATTTTAAATATAGAAAAAAAATCAGGGTATAAAAATAAAAACCTCAACAGGATGAGTGGACCTGTTGAGGTTAAACATGTTTTTGAGAGTATTTACGACATCAAGCTTATCGCGTTAACACCATTTGCTTTGTTCCTACAATTGTCCCGTCAACAACCAAAGAATAAGAATAGGAACCGCCGGCTAATGTTCCTGCCTCAAAACTGATATGGGTTTCGTCACAGGAAATAGGGATAACGGTGATCACTTTACCCTCACCCACATTACTGATCATAATACTCGCATCATGACAATTTTTCGGAATGCGGAAGGGAATAAGTGTGGAATTATCAAATGGGTTCGGGATATTCTGACCCAGCAGAGTAGTTTGCGTTTCACCATCCGGCATGTTAACTTCGATCACGCCATCATTCAATGCTGTATTATTGATGATAGCAGACAGAGTGGCGATCTGATCTTTTAATCCTTCAATTTCGGATTGTTGCCCGGCAACGGTTGCCTCAAGAACTTCGTATCTGTTATCCTGAACGGTATTTGCTGAATCAAGTTCCTGTGTTGCCTTAACAAGCGGTACAACAAATTCGGAATAGCGCAAGCCATATAAACCATTTTCGTTATTTGGAGTTACAACACCGCTAAAATCATATCCTATCTCATCTGCGGCTTTTTCGACATCCTGGGCAATAAATCCTGTATAGACAATCTGTTCTTTTTCTATGGCAGATTTTTCCATTATATCTTTTAGGTTTGGATCTTCGCTATTGACCCATCCTTCATGCAAAAATGCACTGAGTTTTCTAACCTCCAAATGATAGGTAACCGGTTGCAACTTATTTATAAACGTAAGGCCGGGGACATTTTGTTGAATCCGGTTTTTATATCTGGCATCGCTCAAAGCAGTCCAACCCACATAACCTCCGATATCAATTACTGTGGAATTTCCTATGCGTACCTGGTTGTTATCAGTGAACCTGCTTCCATATCCCAGCACGGTCGAATTGGTTGCATTACCACAGGAGGGATTGGCATCGTTGCCAATGAAGGTACACAGCCAGTTATGAAAGTTATAACTTCCTGCCAAAACGCCGCAACCGGTATTTCCATATCCGGATGTATTTTCCTGAAGTGCTGCATGGCCGATGGCGGTATTGGAGGTCCCGGATGTATTATTAAGCAGCGCATTATGTCCAGCAGCGACATTGTCTGTTCCGATTGTATTATATCCTAAGGCCAGATGTCCGATGGCTGTGTTATTCTGAGAGCTGAGCGTAGTGCCTCCTGCGCCATATCCGAAATAGGCAGCTGATAAAATTTGATCTATCCTTCCCGCCTTTTGATTATCAACCCTAAAATTCAAAGGAACATTGT
>CAYTFT010000333.1:0-3335 GCA_964437155.1 uncultured Chitinophagales bacterium
TCATCTGGTTCAGCAATGATGCGAATAATTCATTTTCGCTTGCACAAAAAACTACCGAAGCATTTTTTAATTCCGGCGGGAAAATGCTGATGAGTGTATACATTTCCTCTTCCTTTGATCCGCTGAGTAATTTTCTTGATTTTACTCCGGTAGCGTCTCTGGTAGATCCTGTGGATACTACGCTCATCCTTGATCTTGGTGCTGCCCTCACACCATTGGAAATCGGCTATCCCGACCTCCAGGGAACCAGCATTGTCGGCATTGTAAAACCCATTAATCTTCAAATTGGTGCAACTCCTGTTTACACGGCTGCATTAACGGCAAAAGATAATATCGCACTCACCTTCACACCGTGGACAGGAAATGCAACTGTTATTGCAAAAAAATCGGATTTCACCGGTCAGACGAATTTTGTTATTTCAACTCTTGAATTAAATAAACTCGACGGGTTGATGAATATGGATCAGTTTTTTGATAAAGTAATGACAGATGAATTCGGATTCTGATCAGTATGCCATGCAAAAAAAAGCAGTAACCATTTTTGCTTCAGGTGCAGGCTCCAATGCGGAAAATTGTATCCGTTATTTCAAGGACCATGCTTCTGTTGCTGTTAATCTCATCATTACCAATAATCCGGATGCCGGTGTAATCGCAGTTGCTGAAAAATATTTAATTCCCTGTATTATTATCCGGAAAGAAGAATGGAAAAATATACAGCATGTAATTACTGTTTTACAGCAACATAAAACCGATCTCATCGTGCTGGCCGGGTTTCTTTCCCTGGTTCCTCCGGAGCTCATCCGCGCTTATCGCCACCGCATCATAAATATTCATCCTGCCTTGCTTCCTGCATACGGAGGAAAGGGCATGTATGGAAAATTCGTGCACGCAGCCATCATAAAAAATCGAGAAAAAGAAAGCGGCATTACCATTCATGAAGTAGATGAAATCTATGATCATGGAAAAATACTTTTTCAGTGTTCCTTCGCGATCAATGATAATGATGATGCAGCAGCCGTTGAAAAAAAAGCCCGTGCACTCGAATATCAATATCTGCCCGAAGTGGTGGAGAAATTGTGCCTAAGTTTATAAAGGATAAATCTGCTGCTTTTCCATTATCCGAAATACGATATTTTCTCCGCAACCGGATTTAATTTTGCAGGCTCAATCCTTTCCTTATTATGCATTCATCCATTCAGATCAGATCAGCGCTTATTTCGGTATTTTATAAAGACGGCCTCGAACCGGTTGTCAGAAAATTACACGCCGATGGTGTTACCCTTTATTCCACCGGGGGAACCCGGCAGTTTATCGAATCGCTTGGGATCCCGGTGTTGGCTGTTGAGGATCTTACAGCATACCCGAGTATTTTGGGGGGAAGGGTGAAAACGCTGCATCCCAAGGTGTTTGGCGGCATTCTCGCCCGCCGTGAAAATGCAGAGGACCTCGGGCAACTGGAAAAATTTGCCATTCCCACCATTGACCTCGTTATCGTTGACCTCTATCCGTTCGAAGAAACAATTTTGCAAACAAATGAGGAAAAGGATATCATTGAAAAAATAGATATCGGAGGCGTATCCCTCATCCGCGCAGCGGCAAAAAATTTCAGCGATGTATGCATTATCGCATCGAAAGAAAATTATGACACATTGCTCAGCATCCTCACCGAACAAAACGGAGCAACCAACAAAGCACAGCGGAAATATTTTGCGAAGAAGGCATTTGAGATCACCTCACATTATGATGATGCGATCTATACCTGGTTCAATAATGATGAAAATTTCAGCAACAGGTATTCTCCTGCGTTCCCTTTGCGGTATGGAGAAAATCCGCATCAGCATGCAGCATTTTACGGGGATATGCATGGCGTTTTTGAAAAGTTGCACGGAAAGGAGATCTCTTATAATAATCTTGTAGACATTGAAAGCTGCATGTATCTGATGGAAGAGTTTGCAGCGGAAAAAACTGCAAACAATGCCACGTTCGCAGTGATCAAGCATACCAATGCCTGTGGTATTGCAACGGCCGCTACCGTTGAATCGGCATGGGAGAAGGCACTTTCGGCAGATCCGGTTTCCGCTTTCGGGGGCGTGCTGATCTGTAACGCAACCATAGACCTCGCTACGGCATATAAGGTCAATACCCTTTTCTTTGAAGTGCTCATCGCCCCATCGTTTGAGCCTGAGGCGCTCGTGGTTTTGCAGACGAAGAAAAACAGGATATTACTGCAGCAGAAGATGTTTCATTTTCCTGAAAAACAATTCAGGAGCATGCTGAACGGTGTGCTGGTGCAGGACAGGAACCGAGCAGTAACATCTGCACCGCAATTACAATATGTTACCCGACTGCGGCCGACGCAGCAACAGGAAGCCGATCTTTTATTCGCTGAAAAAGTGGTGAAGCACCTCAAATCGAACGGCATAGCGCTGGTGCGCGACGGGATGATGATAGGCTGCGGAACCGGCCAGACCTCGCGTGTGGATGCACTCAACCAGGCTATCGCCAAGGCCCGCGCCTTCGGGTTCGACGTGGCGGGAGCCGTAATGGCCAGCGAGGCATTCTTCCCGTTCCCGGATTGTGTGCAAATAGCCCGGGAGGCAGGCATCATGGCAGTGATTCAGCCGGGAGGCAGCGTGAAGGATAAGGATTCAATCGACTATTGTGATGCAAATGATATGGCGATGGTGTTCACAGGCACCCGACATTTCAAACACTGATTTTCAGGTTCAGCTACAGATATTTATCTTAACATTCTTCTCTGTTCGTCAGAAAATAATTTGACGTAATAATATTTAAATGCATGTACTAACGTTCATTTTGTTGCGTTGATTTTAAGGCATCATCATTACCTGAATCTGTATCAGAAAATAATAATTGAATTTATGGATTTATTTGATGTACTTTACGGAATTAATTAATTACAAAACTTAATTTTGCATCTTTTAGAATTCAAGGAAAAGGCATGGGTATTTTCAACTTTCTCACACAGGAAATTGCAATAGATCTCGGTACGGCAAATACATTAATTATCGCACATGATAAAGTAATGGTTGACGAACCATCTATTGTTGCTATCGATCGTAAAACCGAAAAGGTAATTGCTGTTGGCAAGCGGGCGATGCAAATGCATGAGAAGACGCATGAAAATATCAAGACCATTCGTCCGTTGCGGGATGGTGTGATCGCCGATTTCCAGGCTGCCGAATCCATGATCCGCGGCATGATAAGCATGATCTTTCCGAAGAACCGCCTCTTCAAGCCTTCACTGGTGATGGTGATCTGTATCCCTTCGGGCATCACCGAGGTGGAGAAAAGAGCCGTAAAAGACAGTGCAG
>CAYTFT010000334.1:0-3307 GCA_964437155.1 uncultured Chitinophagales bacterium
ATTTTTTCTCCGTGCCCGATCTCCCCTTTGTCGATCAGGGCGCATACCGCATAAAAAACCCTGCTCGTATAAATGGGGTCGGGCATAATACCATAGGTTCTGAAAAAATGAGCGGTAAAATGCATCAGCAATGCATCAAACCGCGCATATCCGCCGAAGTGAAAATTAAAATTAATGTCCCAGTCCGGGAGAATGGAATGTGCATCACGAACGATCATTCCTGAAACAATATTCGTAAGTGTATCATCTCCTTTCAATGCAGAAATTCCGGTTACATGTGCAGTGAGTCCCGGTGTTGATACAATTCCTGCAAGTGTCCCGCCGGTGCCGACAGCCGTGAATATTCTGTCGTAAATATTTTCCCTCCCCCTTAATATTTCAGCGCATCCTTTTATGGCAAATGCATTTGTACCGCCTTCCGGCAAAATATAAACGCCATCAGCATCCTCCTGTATCTGCCTGAGAACCGATGCCACATCTTTTTGCTGGTATGTGAGACGGGAAATAAAACGGATCTCCATTCCAAGTGAACGAACTTTTTTTAATGTAGGGTTTTCGGGATCATCTTCTCCCCTGATGATACCAATCGTTTTAAATCCGTACATATTTCCTGCAATTGCGACGGCTTCAATATGATTGGAGAAGGCGCCGCCGAAAGTGAGCAAGGTATGGCATTGCAATCTTTTTGCTTCTGCAATATTGTAATGCAGTTTACAGAATTTATTTCCCTGTATTACCGGAAATGCAAGATCGAGACGAAGGATATCGATCGTGTGCTCCTTGTATTGAATTGCTGAAACAGGAATTTCCATCTAATACCGTCAAAGATGCCGAAAAATATTATTTTTGCGCCGTTCTTCGGGGGTATAGCTCAGTTGGCTAGAGCGCTTGCATGGCATGCAAGAGGTCGTGAGTTCGAGTCTCACTATCTCCACTTCCAACACTTTATTTTCTCCTTTCATGCACGGGTTTGTAATGGCTGAAAAAGTCCATCGTTTTACAGCTGCATGCATGGCATTGTCATGCTCTCTGCCGCTAACAGGATAAACTGATCTATTTCTGTTGCAGAAACTGAAAAACCGAAGCGGCTGTTTTCTCTGAAGCGCCTTTATCGCCAAGTAAATTGCGGATACGCTGAAAATCATTGCGCATTTCCGCGCGATAATCATCATTAAATACAAGCCGGTCGAAATGCGTCTTCAGGTTTTTTTCATTCAGATCGAACTGAATAAGCTCCGGCACAACAAGTTTACCGGCGATGAGATTTACCAGGCTGATATATTTTATTTTCACCAGTTGCCTGGCGATCATATACGAAACCGGACTTCCCTTGTAGCAAACTATTTCCGGCACGTTGAACAGGGCTGTTTCGAGTGTTGCGGTTCCAGAGGTAACGAGTGCGGCTTCACTATGTTGCAAAATAGCATACGTTTGATCGTAAAGAAATTTCACATTATCCTCATGTGCAAATTGCGCATAATATTTTTTGTCGATAGAAGGAGCGCATGCCACTAGAAACTGAAACTTGGGATAATATTTCGCCATGGACAGCATCACGGGTAATTTCTTTGCGATCTCCTGCTTGCGGCTACCGGGTAATATGGCTATTACAGGTTCACTGCTAAGATTATTTTTTTTAATAAATGCGGGATCCTTCTCATGTTGCTGAATGGCATCCAGCAGCGGATGACCTGTATATTCTACTGAAAAATTGTGTTTCGCATAAAAATCCTTTTCGAAGGGGAAGATCACGATCATTTTGTCTACGTATTTCCTGATGATTTCTACGCGGGAACTTTTCCATGCCCATACCTGTGGTGAAATATAATAGATCACTTTATATCCCGCATTTTTTGCGAAAGGTGCAATGCGCAAATTGAATCCGGGATAATCGATCAGAATAACACAATCCGGTTTAAAATCCTCAATATCATTTTTGCATTCCCTGATATTTTTCAGAATTTTCCGCAGGTGCATCAGTACTTCCGCGAATCCCATGTACGCCGTTTCCCTGTAATGACGGAACAGCGTAACACCTGTCGCTTTCATACGATCACCGCCGAACCCGCGTAATTCGGCTTCCGGATCCAGGCGCTTTAATTCCCTGATCAGATTGGAAGCATGCAGATCACCTGAAGCCTCCCCTGCAATTATATAATAGCGCAAAACGGCAGGAATTATTGGATGAGGTGATTATGGTGCAGGATATAATAATATATCAGCATAAAAATGGCAAATAATACGGTAACGATACCGACACCGCGCAGGCAGTTATCCTTGCGCACTTTCATATAAATAATGAATGGAATAATATTAAAAAAAACAGCGAGTGTGGAAATAAATCTTTCAGTAACGCCGCCGAATGCTTTTCCGTTAATCGTGAAATTATCCATTAAATTATTGTTCAGTGTATACAGCGCATAGAATATTGTCACCGTAAAAAAAACGGAAACCAGCATTCCTATATACACTTTATCTTCCTGTAGTTTGCTCATAGTTCCTTTTTAACCAAGATCATGTACCGATGCCGACGGGTCCAAATGCACCGAACCGTCGGGTTTTTCATGGCTCAGAATATTCCATGTTTTATTATAATACGAGATCGCATGGTGTGCAGTAAGATCATACTGGACAGGAACAACAGAAACAAAGCCATTGGATAATGCCCATTCATCCGTATCATCTCCCTTATCATAATTAACGAATTTCCCTGTCAGCCAGTAATATTTCCTGCCGTTCGGATCAAACCGCTCATCATATTCTTCCTCCCATTTTGCAACTGCCTGTCGGCAGATACGAATACCTTTAACAGCTTCTGCAGACAAATAAGGAATATTTACATTCAATAAAGTACCTGCCGGCAACCCTGTTTGCAACACTTGTCCGGCAATAAGTTTTGCATAATACGATGCTCCCGTAAAATCGGCATCGTGTGCGTAATTCAGCAGCGAAAATCCTATTGCCGGAATTCCTTCAATACTTGCTTCTACTGCTGCGCTCATGGTACCTGAATAAATAATATTGATAGAGGAATTTGATCCGTGATTAATTCCAGAAACGCATAACTCAGGTTTTTTATGCAGAATTTTATCTTTTGCAAGTTTCACACAGTCGACCGGTGTGCCGGAACAGGAATACGCTTCGATATCACCAAACAGATCCGATTTTTTTAACCGCAGCGGATCATTGATCGTTATGGCATGTCCCATTCCGCTTTGCGGTTTATCGGGTGCCACTACCACCACTTTTCCGAGTTCTTTTACAGCGTTCACCAATGCATGGATGCCCGGCGCATGGATGCCGTCAT
>CAYTFT010000335.1:0-3306 GCA_964437155.1 uncultured Chitinophagales bacterium
AATACACAGCGCAGATATTTTCAGGAATGGAATCCGGTTCGTTGATTGCAATCGAACGCACCGCATGGTGGCTGCATATTATCGGCATTTTATTTTTTCTGAATTATATTCCGTATTCAAAACATTTGCATATCATTCTTGCATTTCCAAACACATGGTATATGCAACTGACGGAAAAAGGCAAAATGGAAAACATGCCGGTAATCGCGAATGAAGTAAAAACAATGCTCGACCCGTCTGCTGTGCCCGAAGTTATTGCAGATCCTCCAAAAACATTTGGCGCGCGCGATGTGACCGACCTTACATGGAAGCAACTGATGGATGCATATTCCTGTACAGAATGTGGAAGATGCACAGCAGCCTGTCCGGCAAATAGTACGGGCAAAGTATTATCACCGCGAAAAATAATGATGGATACGCGTGACCGCCTGGAGGAAGTTGGGAAAAACAGGAAGCAGAATGGTAAAGATTTTACCGACAATAAATCTTTACTCGGCGATTATATTTCCCTTGAAGAAATCCGGGCATGTACAACTTGTAATGCTTGTGTGGAAGAATGTCCTGTGAACATTAGTCCGCTTGGGATTATCCTGGAATTACGCCGGTATGCCATCATGGAAAAAAGTGATGCGCCGAATGAATGGAACCTTATGTTTACCAATATGGAAAACAATCAGGCGCCATGGCAATTTAATCCTGCGGACAGAATTAAATGGGCTGAAGAATTGAAAAATGGATAGGTGTTATACAGGAACAGAATATGTAATTATGGGCAAGCACAGAATGATTGTAAAATACAGGAATGAGTGAACAGTTAAATAAGGTAGTTACCGTCGCAGAATTATTTGCCAATGGCGAATCGCCTGAAGTATTATTCTGGGTGGGATGTGCCGGCAGTTTCGACGATCGTGTGAAAAAGATCACAGGCGCATTAGTGAAAATTCTCAACAGCGTGGGTGTAAAATTCGCAGTGCTGGGAGCGGAGGAAAGCTGTACAGGTGATCCAGCAAGACGTGCAGGAAATGAATTCTTATTTCAGATGCTTGCGCAAAATAATATAGCGGTAATGAATGGCTACGGGATTAAAAAGATCGTAACCGCCTGTCCGCATTGTTTTAATATTCTTAAAAATGAGTATCCTGATCTTGGCGGTAATTATACTGTATTACACCACACTTCATTCCTTCAAAATCTGATCGATGAAGGCAAACTCACTGTGCAGGGAGGGAAATTTTCCGGTAAAAGGATAACCTTTCATGATTCATGCTATCTCGGCCGTGCCAACAACATTTATGAAGCGCCACGGGAAGTTCTGAGAAAACTGGATGCAGAGCTCGCTGAAATGAAAAGCTGCAGGTCGCGCGGACTATGCTGCGGCGCGGGCGGGGCGCAGATGTTCAAAGAAGCGGAGAAGGGGACAAAAGAGATCAATATAGAACGTACCGAACAGGCTCTTGAAATGCAGCCCGATATTATTGCAAGCGCATGTCCGTTTTGTAACACCATGATGACGGATGGCGTAAAAAATAAAAACAAAGAAGAAAGTGTAAAAGTATTTGATGTGGCAGAACTGATCGCAATGGCAAACGGATTGTGAGATTGCTTTTTGCAATATTCAGGAATTGAATAA
Source organism: uncultured Chitinophagales bacterium (assembly GCA_964437155.1). Classification (GTDB taxonomy): domain Bacteria; phylum Bacteroidota; class Bacteroidia; order Chitinophagales; family BACL12; genus UBA7236. The sequence continues at coordinate 1,631 of CAYTFT010000335.1, forward strand.
TTAATCGCTCTGAAATAAATTAGACCTCCGGTCACGGTAAATTATAAATAATGACATCGCACCCCTCTTTTTCTCCCGATGCTAAAGTCTGGATATATCAGTCATCAAGACCGTTTAATGCGGAGGAAGTGGCCGAGTTAAATCTTTTGCTTGCTGATTTTGCCGGCAAATGGACAGCACATAACCAGCAATTGCAGGCAACGGCGTATCTGCTGGAAGAGCGTATCATTGTGCTGATGGTGGATGAAACACATACACTGGCAAGTGGATGTTCTATTGATACTTCGGTGCATTTTATTCAGTCTCTGGAAGCAAAATTCCATGTTACGCTTTTTGACAGGATGCTCATTAATTACAAAACCAATGGCGCTGTACATACAACAACACTTTCTGCACTCGAAGCCCTTGCTGCCGAAGGTAAAATTAACGCTGCAACATTGATCTATAATCCGCTTGTGCATTCCAAATTTGAGCTCGATACCGTTTTCCTTGTCCCCTTGTCTGAAAGCTGGGTTGCCGGCTTTATCCATCAATAATTTATTATTTATACTAACAAAGCATTAAATCCGTTTTTCTTCAATGAAAACCCTTGCCGTTTTACTCTGTGCCCTTATTGCATGTATCAGCCTGCGGGCACAAAATCCCGATTCGACTGCGAATAATTATCTGAATGTGCATCTGAATGGCCTCGATTATTATATGGAATATATCAAAACCGAATTGCCCTATGTGAATTATGTGCGGGATCGGTTTGAAGCGGATGTGCATGTGCTGGTTACTTCACAGGGAACCGGCAGTGGCGGGACAGATTATACGGTATATTATCACGGACAAAACAGAATGGAAGGGAAGAATGATACACTGCATTATGTTGCACATACGAATAATACGGAAGATGAAACGCGCACCGGACTTGTGCAGATTCTGAAAATGGGACTCATGCCCTATATTGCCAAACTCGACGGAAATATTCCGGTCACGATTACATTTAATAAAGAAAGCATCACTTCCACAACAAAGGAGGTTGACGATAAATGGAATAACTGGGTATATTCAGTGAGCACTTACGGAAACGGGAATTTATATTCCTCTTATAAAGCATATAGTGTTTCAGGTGATCTTTCCGCAAATAAAGTGACAGATGAATGGAAAGTAAACATTTCGGGCGGTGCATATCTCAACAAGAACAGCTACACATTTGAAGATGATACAACCTATATCAGCAGTACGCACGGTATTTACGGAAATCTAACTGTTGTGAACAGTTTAAATGATCACTGGTCGGTGGGCGGAGTAAGTGATTATAATTCGAGCACATACAGCAATTATGATACGCATATCACCATTTCTCCTGCTATCGAATATGATATTTTTCCGTATAAGGAATCCACAACAAAACTATTATCCTTTTTTTACCAGATCGGTCCCGATTACAGCGATTATACCGATACAACGATCTTCAACAAGACATCGGAATTATTACTGCGCGACCGGCTCGATATTTCTCTTTCCTTAACACAGAAATGGGGTTCGATCTCCGTAGGGATCAACGGATCAAATTATTTTCATGATCTCAGCAAATACAGCGCAGGCTGCTTTACTTCACTCAACTGGCGTATTTATGAAGGATTATCTCTCCACGGATATTTCACGTTTGATTATATCCAGGATCAGTT
>CAYTFT010000336.1:0-3289 GCA_964437155.1 uncultured Chitinophagales bacterium
CCATTCGCCCTTCACCCCTTAATCCAGAGGCCAGATCTCCGCTTTCCGGATTAAGAATGATATTTCCGGCTTCTTTCAGAGATTGAATATTTTTTTGTGTAGCCGTATGCCGCCACATATCGAGATCCATGGCGGGCGCAACCATAACAGGACATTTTGAAGAAAGATAGGTGGCCAGCAACAGATTATCACTAATGCCATAGGCCATTTTTGCGATTGAATTCGCCGTAGCAGGAGCAATGATCATAATATCACTCCGGCGCCCGGCTTCCACATGATTATTCCAGGTGCCATCCGATGCATTGAAAAAATCGATGCCAACCGGATTTTTGGATAACGTGGAAAGAGTGACCGCGCCGATGAAAGATTGCGCATCGGGTGTCATCATAACCCTGACCTGAGCGCCCTCAGCGATCAGTAACCGTGTGAGATAAGCACATTTGTAAGCAGCAATACCGCCGCAAACACCAAGCAGTATTTTTTTGCCCTGTAAGGACATTATTTGCTTTCTTTTGGCTCGGTTCCGCTTTCGCGATCGCGCCAGTATAATTTATCGTGGAGGAATTCGTCCAGCGCTACATTTGTAGATTTCGGGAGCTTCTCATAATAACGGGAGATCTCGATCTGCTCACGGTTTTCAAATACCTCTTCAAGATTATCCTGATGCGTGGCAAATTCTTCCAGTTTGCTGTGCAATTCAGCGCGCACCAGCTGGGTGATCTGCTCTGAACGTTTGCCGACAAGATGAATAGACTTGTAGATATTACCCGAAGCATTTTCGATATCCCGCAGGCTTTGCACTTCAATAGAAGGCTGAACAGTGTTATTAATCTTCTTCAGTGAGCTCATTACATTTGATTTTATATGTATTTATTTCTGTTAATGCTTTTTCTTTCAACGCAATACTGCGGTCGTACAACGATTTTGCCTCGCCTGCTTTTTTACTTTCCGGATAGCGCGACATAAAATCCTGATAAGCGGCTATCGCCAGATCGTAACGCTCCTCTTTTTTACAAACAACACTCAGCCCCGCAAAGTTGAAATAACTGCTGATGATCAGATAGCTGATATTTTCAGCATCCTCTGTATCCGGAAATTCGAGCAACACATTATTATAGGTAATGGCCGCTGCCTGATAATCGGAAATCGCATAATATAATTTTGCGCTTTCGATCATCTTGGTCTCCAGTTTCGAACGCAGGGTATCCATATACCCGTTTGCCTGACCGGAAAGAACGCTTTTCGGATACACATCGATGAAATACTGAAAAGCATCAATCGCTTTATACGAATAAGTCTGATCCAGCTGATACCTTGGGGAGGCATCGTACATCGATTTGGCGCTCATGAAAAGGGTTTCTTCTGCTTCCGGTGCAAGCGGGAAGGTGAGGAAAACCTGCTTGAAAAAACTCGCGGAAGAGAAAAAATCGCCCTGGCCGTAATAACAATACGCCATATAATAGCGGATCTCCTTCTCTTCGGGGGTTCCTACCTTAACCGTTAACAACTGGTCCAGCAGAGGCAGGGCCCTCGCATAATCGCCTTTATTGTAATAATCCTTTGCCATTGAATACTTCAGGTCGAAATCGTCGCCTTTTAAAATTTTATCATACTGGCATCCGGTAAAAACTCCGAAAGAAAGTAGTATAATTGTAAAGGCAATTACCCTGTTCTTAAGCATAGGAGGCGCAAAATTAATAAAATTAACCACATCCGCCGCCTTTAAATTTTACGGAAAACACAGAGATTAATTTTTTAAGCAAAGTTTAACATAATATCTTTGCACCCTTAAAATTGAAAACCAGTAAGAGCTATGGATATATTTGACAAGTTAAGAAAGGACAGAGGCCCTCTCGGCAAATGGAGTGATGTTGCACACGGATACATGATGTTTCCAAAACTGGAAGGAGAGATCGGCCCGAAAATGATGTTCAGGGGTAAAGAACGTATTACCTGGAGTTTGAACAACTACCTCGGCCTTGCCAACCATCCCGAAGTACGAAAGGTGGATGCCGAAGCCTCGGCGCAATGGGGACTGGCCTACCCGATGGGAAGCCGCATGATGAGCGGTAATTCCGATTACCACGAACAACTTGAACGCGAACTCGCGGAGTTTGAGAAAAAAGAAGATGCATTTCTGCTGAATTACGGATACCAGGGGATAATGAGTGTGATAGATGCTGTCTGCAGCCGGCACGATGTGATCGTGTATGATGCTGAAAGCCATGCCTGTATCATCGATGGCGTTCGTTTACACCAGGGAAAGCGGTTTGTATTCCGGCATAATGATATTGATAATTGTGAGGTGCAGTTGAAACGCGCAACCGAGATGGTGCAGGGAACTCCCGGCGGGATCCTCGTGATAACAGAAGGCGTGTTTGGTATGGGCGGCGACCAGGGTAAACTGAAGGAAATAGTGGACCTGAAGAAAAAATATGATTTCCGTTTACTGGTGGATGATGCACACGGATTCGGTACTATGGGGAAGACAGGAGCAGGAACCGGCGAGGCACAGGGTTGTCAGGATGGGATTGATCTTTATTTTTCCACTTTCGCAAAATCAATGGCAAGCATCGGTGCATTTATCGCAGGGGAGAAGGAAGTTGTTTGGTTCCTTCGGTATAATCTGCGTTCACAGATCTATGCGAAATCGTTGCCGATGCCGATTGTAATTGGTAACCTGAAGCGTCTTGAATTACTCCGCACAAAACCGGAACTGAAAGATAAATTATGGGAGAATGTAAATAAACTGCAGGAAGGATTCCGCAGCCGCGGATTTGATCTCGGAAATACAAATAGTCCTGTTACACCGGTATTTCTGCAGGTGAGTATTCCTGAAACCATTAATCTGGTGGTGGACCTCCGGGAGAATTACGGTATTTTCTGTTCAGCAGTAACCTATCCGGTTATTCCGAAAGGCATGCTCATGCTCAGGATCATTCCTACCTCTGCACATACAGATGCAGATATTGCTGCAACACTGGATGCATTTTCCGCAATCCGTGATAAGATCGCAACCGGTATTTATCTGCAACAGGATCTCGTTAAAGTTTAAATTAAAAAAAATATAAGGCGGAGGCTTTTGCTTCCGCCATTTTGTTTATATTCGTGTCCCGTTTTATTTCTCCGCGTCCCTTCTCCACGGAGAACACATTTGATCATTTTTTAATACCCTGTTTATGAATATGCAACAGAAATTCAACCAACTCAAAGCCCTTGTTGCCCTTGCCGAAGAAGATATGGTTAAATACTCCGTTAAAGGAAATAAAACAGCCGGCACGCGCATGCG
>CAYTFT010000337.1:0-3273 GCA_964437155.1 uncultured Chitinophagales bacterium
ATATTCAATATTGGATGGGAGTAAGGCAGGGTTCTTTCAGATCTGATGACTGGGGAGATTATCACGCAAAATATACAGACATGCGGTTTGTTTTAGTAAGTGATTCCGTTGATGGCGGGCAGGACGGCTGGGCTATTGATGATTTCAAGGTAGAAAAATTCTGGGGTGGCGGAAATATTCATGAATCCATATACAATGAAATTAAATCCTATCCGGACCCGGTGCATGATATTTTATTTCTCTACGCTGAAAACACAGCGAATAAAAAAATCGAAATTGAAGTGTTTGACCTGAACGGAGATTACGTGAGAGAATATAATAATGTATTTGCCGGTGTTACCGGAAATTTTAATTTAGATGTCCATGCACTTTCATCCGGCATGTATTTTTTACGACTGCACACAGATGAACAGATTTTCGCAGGCAAATTCATTAAAAATTAATACACTGCTCCCTTTTCCATTGTCAATTCATCATCACAGGCCCCCAACCCCCGAAGGGGGCTTTAGATTTTCGTAAGTATTGATGGTAACCTTCAGTTTACCAAAATCTTCATTAGCATATCATCACCGGCCCCCAACCCCCGAAGGGGGCTTTAATTTTCGTAAGTATTGATGGTAACCTTCAGTATACTAAAATCTTCATTAGCATTTTAGCACATCAGCACATTAGCACACCAGCACATCAGTTCTAAAGCGTTTTCCCCTTCATCGCCATTCCGATCGCCTTATCCATCAACCGCTCGGCGAACGGTCTCGTGAATTCATTCAGGTCATCAATGCAAGCATGAATTTCATCCTTGTCTTCTGATTGAAGCTGCATGCGCAGCGCAGTTATTTTTTCTTCCGTACCGCTGATCTCCTCATCAGACAACATGGACCGGTTCTTCACAATAAAACGCTCGCAGATCTCAACCATATTTTGTGCTTCCACACGTGCCTCCACCAATGCGCGTGCTGCCATATCTGTTTTTGCATTTTTAATGCTGTCGATCAGCATCAGGCTCATTTCTTCTTCTGTTAATCCGTACTGCGGTGTAACTTCAATGCTTTGTTCTACACCGCTGCGCAATTCTTTTGCTTTAACGGTTAAAATACCATCTGCATTCAACTGAAAAATGATCTCGATTTTCGGTAAGCCTGCAGGCATACCGGGAATATTGGTAAGCGTAAATTCTGCAAGTTTTCGGTTATCGCGCACCAGATCGCGCTCACCCTGATATACTGATATTTTTAATTTGCTCTGCCCGTCAACACTTGTCGTATATTGTCTGCCTGCTGCGGTAGGTATTTTTGAATTACGCGGAATAATCGTGTCCATGAGTCCGCCCATGGTTTCAATGCCCAGACTCAGCGGCGTAACATCCAGCAATAAAAGATCTTTCTGATTGCCGGCAAGAATATCTGCCTGGATAGCAGCTCCTAATGCAACTACTTCATCCGGATCAAGTGTGTCATTCACTTCTCTGTTAAAGAAATCAGATACACTTGATTTTACAAACGGAGTGCGCGTACTGCCACCAACCATTATAACAGCATCAATATCTGCATTTGAAAGTTTTGCATCGCGCATCGCATTTTGGCAACAATCAATTGTGCGCTTTACATGCGATGCTATAAGTGATTCAAATGTTGCGAGATCAAGTGAGCAATTTAATGTGCCGGTGGTACCGTTGAATGTATTATTTGCAGTGAGATATTTTTTTGCTTCTTCTGCTTTAAGCCGGATCTCCTGTAACTGATTTGCAGTGAGCGTTGTATGGTCAATATTATTTTTCTTCAGCCAGTATTCAACAATAACCCGGTCAAAATCATCTCCCCCCAGATAAGTATCGCCATTTGTTGCAAGCACTTCAAAAATTCCGTTCTGTATACGCAGTATCGAGATATCAAATGTTCCGCCACCGAGATCATATACCGCAATCGTTTTTTCCTCAGTTGCGTCCAGCCCGATTCCGTATGCAAGACTGGCAGCAGTCGGTTCATTTACGATGCGCAATACATCGAGTCCGGCAAGTTTGCCTGCATCGCGGGTTGCCTGCCGCTGCGCATCATTAAAATAGGCAGGAACCGTAATCACAGCTTTTGTTATTTGCTGATGCAGATATTTTTCTGCACGTAATTTTAATTCCTGAAGAATAAAGGACGATAATTCAACCGGCGAATAGAATTTATTTTGCACCCGTACCTTCACAAGACTTTCTGTCCCGTCATCAATAATGGTATATCCGAAATGATGGTGCTGTGATTTCACATCGTTATACGATTTACCCATTAATCGTTTAACCGAGTAAATTGTATTTGCAGGATCGCTGATAAGATGATCTTTTGCTGCATTTCCCACTTCAACCGAACCATCGGCATTAAAATGAATGATCGATGGAACAATGGCCGTTCGTGCATCATCTTTCAATGCCACCGGCGTTCCGGAATCATCTTTAATGATGGCAACCAGACTATTGGTTGTACCCAGATCGATTCCAACGATCACATCTTCCTTCTTTAATGTCCCTTCCTTTATATTTATCGATATCAATGCCATGTTGCCTGCAAAAATACGCCGTAATAACCAAGCGCATCATCAATAACGTTTACATCATCCTACTTGTTTAATATCCGCAGTAGATATGCAACAAGTGGAAAACTGTATTCCGGGAATCCTGTATTCCGTTTTCCGGTAACACATTTGTGTTGATCAATTGCGTATGGAATGCGCCACCGTTTCGCTTACCTTCGCACCGTGTATAAATCCATTCTGAAACCGGTTTTTTTCGCCTTTGAACCCGAGACCGCGCATCATCTCGCATTATCGCTGTTCAGAATGGCATTGATGGTTCCCGGATATGGCTATTTGCATGACAGGGCATTTATTTTTGATACGCCCGGACTTGAAAGGGAAATATTCGGATTGAAATTCAAAAATCCTGTCGGGCTTGCAGCGGGATTCGACAAAAATGCAGAATATATCCCGCTGATGGCGAGGCTGGGATTCAGCCATATCGAGGTCGGCACCGTAACGCCGCTCGCTCAACCCGGGAATGACCGCCCGAGATTATTTCGCCTGCCACAGGATAACGGCCTCATCAACAGAATGGGATTCAACAACCACGGTGTAGATGTGATGGTGAAAAATCTGCAGAAAACGTCCACGGTGAAAGCGCGTGAAAAATATAAGGTGATCATCGGTGGCAATATCGGCAAGAATAAGGTGACGCCAAACGAAACGGCCTGGAAGGATTATGTCATCTGTTTCGAAAAACTGTTTGATCATGTC
>CAYTFT010000338.1:0-3262 GCA_964437155.1 uncultured Chitinophagales bacterium
ACAACAACTCCCAACACAACTGTAGTTTCGGATAGTGCCAATTTGCGAGATGCTGTCACTGAAAGCGCACAGGATAAAAAAATTGCAGACCTTGAATCGGATTTAAACGATTTGAATGAACGGATTGCCAATATGATCAAATCGATGTCTGAAACAGAAAAGGAAATTACAAGTCTGCAGGCTGACGTGAAAAATCCTGTGAAATTTAAAGTGTTCACTGCATCAGCACCAAAAGAAAACGGAAAAACAAAATTATCTTTTCCGATCAGCGACGCTGCAATAAACGCAAATCCCAACGCTGTTGTCATTGCAACTAATGCGGAAGGCATTCAGTGTTCTTCTGCATATAACGCCACCGAAAAGAAATGGTACATTAATCTGGCTGCATATTATCTGGATCATGGATACAATGCTATGCTGAAGTCCTGTTCAGCTTGCGCAGAGTACCCAACGCCCTTCCTCGTGGGTATTACATCCAGCACAGTTGATAATCCGGCGGTAGTTGTCACAGTAAATGTTGTCTATTGATGTTGTATTGAATTAATTGTTAAGAAACCGGGTTTAATCTTAATCAGTCACCGGCTCATAAGGGTAAACAATTTCAGATGAAGGTAGCAAATATTAGATGAAGCGGACGCCTCATTTATTTTGCACGTGCGGACGCCCGCGCTATAAGAGATGAAAAAATATGCCAGATTAATAATCTATTTACTTACCTGCATTCAGGTATCACCAATCCTTGCGCAGGTTCCTGGCATTGCTTGGCAGTTAGAACTTGGGGGAAATTCGGAGGATGGGTTACAAACGGTTCGGCAAACACCGGATGGCGGTTATATAGTCGGAGGGTTTTCCAAATCCGATATTTCAGGAATTAAAACTGAAGATTCAAGGGGATCATATGATTACTGGATATTAAAACTTGATAGTATTGGAACCATAGAATGGCAGAAAACATATGGTGGTGATTTAGACGATTTTTTGAAAAATGCAGAACCAACCATTGACGGTGGATATATTTTAGGAGGGGTATCAATCTCAAATTTATCGGGAGACAAAACGGAGCCTTCATGGTATTCTGTTTGGGACGAAAACACTTTTGATTATTGGGTTATCAAAGTCGATTCCATTGGAAATATCGAATGGCAAAATACGATTGGAAGCGAGGGGGACGAATCCTTTGCAGCCATTAAACAAACAATTGATAACGGTTTTATAATTGGCGGGTACACATATGGTGTTGGTGGCGATAAAACTGAAGGCATCTATGGGGCGACAGATTTTTGGCTTGTTAAATTAGATGCATCGGGAGAAATAGAATGGCAACACGATATTGGAGGTAATAGCTGGGATGATTTATTCGACTTGGCTCTGACCGATGACGGAGGTTTTTTATTAGGCGGTAAATCAGCTTCCGGGATCGAATATGATATTACAGAAGACGCATACGGGAATGATTTTTTTGTTATGAAAATAGATTCTTCAGGTGAGATTGAATGGCAGAACATGATCATGGGAAACGGCTATCAGGAGGAAATTTATTCATTAAACCCAACCTCTGACGGCGGAGTGATAATCGGGGGACCGTCAAATTCAGGCTTTTTTGGCGACAAAACGGAGCCCTGTTACGGAGGCACGGTCGATGGAACGGATTATTGGATATTAAAACTCGATGAAACGGGGATAATAGAATGGCAAAATACCATCGGAGGAAATGGTGATGACAATTTATTCTCATTACTGGAAACTTCTGAAAATGATTATGTAATGTCCGGAACTTCTAATTCAGATACATGCGCTGATAAAAATGAGGAACCACTTGGTTATGATTTCTGGGTCATTAAACTCAATAATTCCGGTTCGATAAAATGGGAAATGACATATGGAGGAGACTTTTCTGATGGCGCTCATTCCATAATTCAAACTGATGATGGTGGATATATTATCGGTGGTTCATCAGGTTCCGGAATCTCCGGCAATAAAACAGTTGCAAATTTTGGTGGCTCAGATTACTGGCTTGTTAAATTGTATTGCGATTCATCAAAATTTTACGCAGATCTCGATGGAGATGCTTATGGAGATGCTACTAATTTTATAATTGAATGCATGAAGCCAGCGGGTTATACATCGGATTCTACCGATTGCGATGACAGTAATCCCTATGTTTTCCCCGGAGCGGTTGAAATTCTTAATGAAATTGATGACAATTGCAATGGATTGACAGATGAAGGCCTTGTTGAAATAAGTAATCTTCAGACGAAATTTTCATTTTATCCAAATCCCGTATCCGATTATATAAGAATTGAATGCAGTAACAACGAAAATTATGATTTTCCGTTACATATAAATCTGTATAACTATTCAAACGAAAAAATACTATCTGCAGAAATAACTGAATGTCCTGCTTTCATCAATACAAAGAATTTAATACAGGGTTTTTATTTTATTCAGGTTGTCGATAATAAAGGTCAATTGACAAATACTTGTTTTGTTAAATTTTAAAACCCGTCCTCGCGCGAGCGTCCGCTCGTGCAACATATCCCGGGCGTCCGCCCGCACATGTACCATTTTCAAACAAAATACAACCCATCCGGATAAATTATATCCAGTAATCATTTTTTGTCGGCCAGATAATCTCCTGCACTGCTGTATACCAGGTGTGCCGGTTCAGAAACAAATTCGGCTTTTGGGCGAAGCGGACGCTTCAGCTATTATGCACGGGCGGACGCCCGCGCTATAAGACAAGTGAACACTTCTATCCGATCACGATCTTTTTTCTGTATTCGCCTTGATCATTTCGAAATACTGCGATATATACTCCTGCAGGAATCTGCGGTGTCATGACTGTGTGGTCATTTTGAAGACTGCATGTAGCAACAATTTGCCTCTGGATATTCATGATCGTCAATTGTGCATTTCCATTGTTTAATTTCTGGTCAATGTAAATATTCCCATCAGCCGAAATTATACTGATATCCGAAAGGTTTTCTTCAATTGTTTCACCCGGATAGATTATACTTTTTTCCGGCACAGCCTCATAGGCATAATCACTGATAATAAAGGAACTTTCAGAAAACGGATCGGTAGTAACACTGATGCGGACAAAGCCATAATGATTTTGCCCGTCAATAATAAAGCGAAGCCCTACCAGCCGGTCAGTTTCATTTACCCAGTTTCCGATATTATCGGAATCTGATCCGCTCGAACCGGATATACTATTTACCCTGTCATGCAGCATCATGAGAATATTAGAATAATTATTCCA
>CAYTFT010000339.1:0-3233 GCA_964437155.1 uncultured Chitinophagales bacterium
AGAGCAAATGTGTTTTTGTTCCTTTTTCCACGCTGACTGCCATGCGTAATTTACCATCCTGATCCCCCGTCCAGATCGTTACAGGATTTGCCATATCCCTGTTATCGGCCAGTTGCTTTTTTTCTCCCGTAGCAATATTGAGCCGGTAGGGTTCAAATAATGCCGGATTATTTTTATTCATTGCGATGATCACTTCATCTTCGAAATTCCGTAATTCATCTATTACTTCAATGCGGACATTTTTTTCGGGCGTGAGATCACGCATGCCGGTGCCGTCTTTCCCGACGGCAAATAATTTGTAATTCTCATCCCCGCCGGAATCTTTTATATACAGGAGTGTATTATTGTTTTTCCAGAAATAACTGCTGATATCCCTTTCCGTTTCCTGTGTAATACGGATGGCCGGATCATTGCTGTTTACCCGCTGAATAAAAATATTCAGCCGGTTTTTGTACGGGCCGAGAAAAGAAATATAATTCCCGTCGGGTGAAATGGAGAAAGAAGTTTTTTCAGGATTTTTGAAAAAATCCTCGACCGGCACAGCGCCTTTATCGAGCTGAATCAGCGAAGCTATCGCCAGTGAATCATTGTTGTCTGATGCATCATTTACCCGGTTACAATCAACATCGGTAGTTATGATAAAAAAAATCATGAGCCCGGCCGTCAGGCTTGCGGCCAGTTGTATTTTACCCTGTCTGAAACCTTTCAACATGCAGATTTACAAATTTAGGTATCACTGATACAAATAAGCGGAATAGACAGCGCGGCGGAGGTGACGTTAACAAGGTTTAACAAATAGTGCTACCGTACAAAGAAAAAGGAAACATCGCTGTTTCCTTCCTCAGAATAATTCTTGCATTTATTTGATAAGTTCTTTGATCTTATCTTCCAGAACATATTCATCACCCTCAATATATCCCGTATGTTTCTCGACAATATTTCCGGATTGATCCGTTACTACCGTATAAGGCACCGATTGTCCGCTTAGCATGCGATGCAGGTCTTTATTAGAATCCAGCAAAACCGTGTATGTCCATCCTTGTCCTTCGGCATACGATTTCACATTTGCTTTTGTTTTTGCATCATCAATTGAAACAGCAACGATCTCCACATTATAATCCTTCTGCCAGTCTGCATAAATCTCTGCGATATTATTCAGTTCTTCCTTACACGGTACACACCAGGTGGCCCAGAAGCTGAAAATCTGAATTTTACCATCTGATTTGAAATCAGAAATATTGACCTTATTGCCATTGATATCATATAAGCTGAGATCCGGCATTACATCCTGCGCAAAAATGCATCGTGCGCTTAGGATGCTCAGCAGAAAAAACAAACTGATTTTCTTCATGTATTGAATTTATTTGCGTTCAAAGATAGCCATCGCTGTCAATATTTATGCCACCGGCATCCGCAGCCTGTATCCGGCGGAATCAGATTTTACATAAAAATGTCAATCCGCCGGGAAGATTAAACCTAAAGCGTTTTGCATGTTCAGCACCTTTTCATTTGCGGGTCCCGTGCGCTGTAATTCCTTCCCCGTGCGTAACTTAGTGCCCGGAAACCCGAACCATATGAAGAAAAACCTTCTGTTGATCTGTGCAATTTTGAATGCAGGGCTGGCAATCGGCCAGGCAAGTTTTTCAGGAGACCTGCAACTGAATACAGAATTTTATCAGCGTGATACGGCAATTGGTGCGGCCGGCACCCCGCATTATGATAATCTTTTGAGTGGTGTGGATGCATGGCTGAATACGTATTACCGCAACGAACAATATGGTCTTGAAGCCGGCGTTCGACTGGACATGTTTAATAATTCAAATCTCCACGATCCCGGCACACCCTATACGGATGCAGGAATCGGCAGATGGTATGTCAGCAAGAAGATAGAAAACCTGAAAGTAACCGGCGGATATATTTATGATCAGTTTGGCAGTGGAATCGTGTATCGTTCCTATGAAGAGCGTCCGCTTGGAATTGACAATGCACTTTTCGGTCTGGAGTTACAATATTCATTGGGAGAAAACTGGACCATCAAGGCATTGGGAGGCCAGATGAAGGACAGATTTACCCGGTTTGCACCGGTGATTAAAGGTGTGGGTATAGATGGTATGCTCCCTGTAAAAAATCCGAATATTGTTATAGCACCGGGAGCATCTTTTCTCAACCGAACCATCGATCAGGATGATATGAATATTATTGTGGATCAGATCAATGCTTATGCGCTTGAAGACAGATTTGTTCCAAAATATAATATGTATGCCGGTTCCGTTTATAATACGCTTACGATAAAAGGATTCACCTGGTATTTTGAATATGCTATGAAATCGCATGAGGCGATCAAGGATATTTCCGGACAATTGATTGATACAGCGGGCAATGTATTGTATTCATCACTTACCTATTCCAATTCAAAAATCGGCGACGGTTTTGGTATTACCGGACAATTCAGAAAAGTAAATAACTGGACCATGCGCGTGTCACCGAATACCGCATTACTGGACGGAATAATGGATTATCTCCCCTCACTTACCAAACAAAACTCACTGCGTTTAACAGCACGGTATCAGGCAGTTGCGCAGGAGCTCGGAGAAATGGCCTATCAGATCAATATGACTTTCACTCCTAAAAAAGGATATACTGTAAATCTGAATTACTCAGACGTAACCAATGACAGTCTGCAATTATTCAGAGAAATATTTGCCGATTTCGAAATGCGCAAGCCAAAATATAAATTATTGTTAGGTGCACAGAAAGTGAGCTATAATCAGGAGGTTTATGAATATCATCCGGATATTCCGATGGTGGAAACGATCACACCTTTTGCAGAGCTTACCTATAAATTCACAAAAAAGAAATCAATGCGCGTTGAATTGCAATATCAGAACTGCGAGCAGGATTACGGCAGCTGGGTATATGGGCTTGCAGAATTTAATATTGCTCCGAAATGGAGTTTTGCTGCCAGTGATATGTGGAATTATGATCCGTTGAAGACGGATAAAGCACTCCATTATTATTCCATTTTCGGAGGGTATACCTATAAATCATCCCGATTCACATTGAATTATGTAAAACAGATCGGCGGCATAGTTTGCACGGGCGGTGTGTGCAGGTATGAACCGGCATTCAGCGGATTAAAAGCAGGATTGATCACAACTTTTTAATGTATCCAAATTGACAATTATGTTCAGAAATAAATCATTGTTTGCATTTCAGGGATTTCTTTTTTTCAG
>CAYTFT010000340.1:0-3214 GCA_964437155.1 uncultured Chitinophagales bacterium
CACCTCACCGCCAAAGTCGGCGTGGCCCGGTGTATCAATGATATTGATCTTATACCCTTTATATCGAACCGAAACATTCTTCGAGGTAATGGTGATACCGCGCTCCCGTTCGAGTTCATTATTGTCGAGTATGAGTTCGCTGTGTTCCTTTGAAAACAACTGACAATGATGTAAGATCTTATCAACGAGTGTGGTTTTTCCGTGATCTACGTGCGCAATGATTGCTATGTTCCTGATGTCTGCCATGTACCTGTTTAAACCGGGACCGGCAATTGCCTGTATCCCGCATATTGTGAAAATGGCTGCAAAGGTAATGCTTTTCAAGGCGGGAAGCAAGGGAGAGTAAATCCTTGTTCGATCGATATACTAAAGTGGACGGACTATAGGCAATGCATTTTCTCTGCCGGCACAAAGAAGCATGCGCCGCTTCTTCATCATCTGCTCAATGCGACATAATCCTTGATCAGGGTTTTGATGAAGGCAACTTTATCGGAGGGCAATTTTTCTATCTGCAGGCGTTCTTTTACTGCATAGGCCGCTTCTGTAAGCGCATCTTCATGCGCCTCATTTCTGTATTTGAGGTGGCGATCCATCACTTCCTTCAACAACAACATCTCCGTTTCGCTGAACTGCCGCACTTCGGGATAGGTGGGAACATAATTTTCCAGTGAACGGATATTCAGAATATCGACCAGTTGAATGCGCTGTGAAGGATTTGTTTTGATGACAGTGGTATTCGCCACAATATCGCCCAGCCTCTGGCCTTTTTCGGAAGAACTGATCATCATGATCCCGATAGAGCCGAGTGAAAAAGCAATATCTATCGGACGCAGCGCCCAGCGGATGAGATAATCGTTCAGCGAGGGCTCGGCACCTGTAAGTTTAACAACCTTGATCCCGAGTAATTTTTTTCCCGGGCTCTGGCCGTCCAGCATTACCTCGAACGCGAAATGATAAAAGAACATAACCGGAAATACTACGATATAATAATAGTATTCAACATTTTCTATGAGTCCGGTTGAAAGAAATGCCAGGGACAATAATAACAGACCGATCAGCATTATGAGCATATCGATCACATTGGAAAAAATACGGTCCTTCACCTCTGCTAATTCATAATTGATCGTAACATTCTGGGTGGTAAGTATATCGATCGTTCGCATAAACAGGCTGAATAACGTAAACTGTTGCCTCAAAAATATCAAATCCAAATGAAAGCATTCCGCATTTGTGCTGATGTGTAACCTTTCCCCAAATTGAAATGGTTTGCGGCATAACAAACTGTTTGATACACCTGTTTCCTTGTTACCGGATGTCATTTCCCCGGAGTGATCCTGCATTTCGCAGAGCGTGGCAACCTGTTTACGAATCTTTTCAGGCAATTCATACCTGTTCCCTATATTTACCGCGTTAATTACCCGGCATGCGTGAAACCAGTTTTATCCGTCAGAATAAACAGAAATGGGGAGAATTCGAGGAGAAATTTGAATCAGAGAATGATCCGGAGAAAGTGAGCAATTTATTTATTCAGATCACCGACGACCTCTCCTATTCACGCACTTATTATCCTAACCGTTCGGTAAAGATCTACCTGAATAACCTCGCACAAAAGGTTTTTCAAACCATTTATAAAAACAAGGTAAGGCGTCGCCGCAAGCTTATTACCTTCTGGAAGGAGGAACTTCCCCTGCGTATGTTTGAAGCGCGCTGGCAACTTTTTTTCACTTTCTGTTTATTTATGCTTGCCATGCTGATAGGTATTTTTTCCAGCATGCATGATCCTGATTTTGCGCGGCATATTCTGGGCGATTCATACGTGCGCATGACAGAAGAAAATATTGAAAGCGGCGACCCTATGAAAGTGTATAAGGAGATGAATCAGTTCGACATGTTTTTTGCCATCACTTTTAATAATCTCAGAGTATCATTCATCACGATGGTATTCGGTATTTTTTTCGGACTCGGCACGGCATATTTTATTATTTACAACGGGATCATGGTAGGCGCTTTTCAGTATTTTTTTATTGAACGCGGATTATTCTGGGATTCATTTCTTACGATTTGGGTACATGGTGCATTGGAAATCTCTGCGATCGTGATAGCGGGAACTGCAGGCATCACACTGGGGCGCGGACTTTTGTTTCCCGGCACTTACAGCAGGGTGCAGTCGTTCCGGATGCACGGCATGCGGGCCATTCAGATATTTCTCGGCATTGCCCCCATTATTGTTCTGGCTGCGATAAACGAAAGCTTTTTAACGCGGTATACCGAAACACCTGATCTCGTGCGTGGTATTCTGATCGCACTGGAATTCGGATTCATGTTTTTTTATTTTGTATGGTACCCGAACAGGAAATCGAAAACAGGATTTAATATTCAACGGCGTCAGGATGAAATACCGCCGGATAAAACACCCGATTATCACCTGGATAAAATAAAATCGAACGGTGAAGTATTTTCCGACAGCTTTACATTATTGCGACAGTATTTCCGTCCGCTGTTTACGGGTGTTCTTTTCATCAGCACCGCCTATTGTGCATTGTATTTCTGGAAGGTGGAAAGTTATACAAGCATCTATCATCAGATCTATTTTGACCAGATCAATGCTTTTACGGAAGCGGTTACAGATATTTCGCATCTGCTGTCCAGCAATCGCGGACCGGTTCTCCGTTTAATTAACGGAGTGGAAATTCCACTCCTGTTTGTGATGAATGTACTGGCGCTCACCTTCCTGTCCGTTATTTGTTTCTACATTATTCAGGTGATGAGCAGAAAAGAAAATACTTTCAGCTGGAAAAATTGTTTGCGTTTCCTGTTCCGGCGCGGATGGTTTATTTTGTTATGCTCATTTTTACTGCATGCCTGTATTCTCACAGATTATGGTTTCATGCGGATATTATTTTTCATTGCATTGCCGTATTTGTTTTTTGCATGGGCAGATATGGCACACCGCAATACAATATCGCTGAAAAGTTTCGGGGCGTTGAATGTATTTTTCAAGCAATTTCTTCCGGTACAACTTTTATTTATTCCGCTGATGCTGCTGAGTATTATGTTGCTTTTCCTCTCCCATTCCTTCATCAGCATTATCAATATCGAGCTTATTAAATGGAATGTTCCCTTCAGTCCGGAAGTATATGAATTAATCCAGGATTTTTCTGTCACTTTCATGATTTTCTTTCTACTTTTCCTCCAGATCTGCATTATCACTACC
>CAYTFT010000341.1:0-3191 GCA_964437155.1 uncultured Chitinophagales bacterium
ACCATACGGATAATTTGAGCAAGAACGGTTTCAGCGCCGACTTTTTCGGCACGATACTGAAAACTTCCTTTCTGGTTAATCGTTCCGGCAAAAACTTTATCTTTTTCTGATTTTTGAACCGGCACAGGTTCACCACTCAACATACTTTCATCCACGTAGGATGTTCCTGTGATAACAGCACCATCAACGGCAATTTTTTCTCCGGGTTTAACAAGCAAAATATCTCCCTGTTGTATTTTATCGGTTGGAATTTCCATTTGATGGCCACCCGGATGAACTATAGTTACAGTCTTTGGCTGAAGGCCCATTAATTTTTTTATTGCGGAGGAGGTATTTCCTTTGGCGCGTTCTTCCAGTAATTTTCCGAGCAGGATAAATGCGATCACAACCGCAGCGGCTTCAAAATATACATGTGCATGTAATCCCCGCTGATGCCAGAATCCGGGGTAAAGCGTATTGAAAATGCTAAACAAGTAAGCAACACCTGTGCTTAATGCAACCAGTGTATCCATATTCGCAGAACGGTGACGCGCCTGTTTAAATGCGTTGATAAAAAACGATTTTCCGAACCACAATACAACGGGAGTCGCAAGCACCCATAGGATATAATTTACATACGGTATATCCATGAAAAACATTGCGATAACCACAATGGGCAGTGAAAGAATACCGGCACCAAGCGTACGTAATTTTAATTGTTTAAACTGTGCCTGCTGTAATGATTCAAGTGTCTCATTTTTTCCGGACTGCTCATCGGTGAGCAGGTCATACCCTATCGACTGAACGGCCTTTTTGATCGAAAGCGCATCGGTCATATTCGGGAGATATTCTACTAATACGGTTGCGCCGGCAAAATTAACGGCGGCAGAAATCACTCCCGGCTGTGCACTAATAATACTCTCTACGCTTACAGCACAGGAAGCACATGTCATCTGCAATACAGGAAATGTTTTTTTAATTGTTGTAACACCGTACCCGAGTCCGCGGATCATTTTAACTGCATTCAATAATGCACCGGGATCGTCAACCGTTAGTACAGCTCTTTTGTTGTTTAACTCCACCTTATGCGAATGGAGACCGTTCACTTTTTTAAGGCCGTTATCGATGATCATTGAACAATGTTCACTTTCCATGCCTTCCAGCGGAAGATAAACGGGGCTTGTTAATTCTGTTGCCATATCTGTCTCAGTTTTATAATGCAAAGATGGCGGCGCGATGTGTCAGAGTCGTTACATCATTGTGTAATTTAGTTATAATATTTATAATGTGTCCAGGGATTTGCGTTTTACGGATCTCATCTGCTTGAAAAACGAAGGTGTAAGGCCCGTAACTTTCTTAAACTGATTGCTTAAATGGGCAACACTCGAATAATTCAGTTGAAAGGCGATCTCGCTCAGGGTTAATTCGTCATATACCAGTAATTCTTTTACCCGTTCAATTTTTTGCGCTATGAAATACTTTTCAATAGTTGTTCCTTCCACTTCAGAAAACAAATGTGTCATGTAATTATATTCCTGATGCAGATGGCTGCTCAGATAATCAGATAAATTTGTCGACAGTTCATTGTTTTTTGTATGTACAAGGTCCACGATTAGTGTTTTGATCTTTTCTATCATCCTGCTTTTTCTATCATCAATAATCGAAAACCCGAATTTCTCCAGTCTTTCGCTGAGTACATCTTTTTCTTCTGCAGATAATTCCTGTTCAACAACAACTTCTCCTAATTCTACCGATACAGGATTGTATCCAAGTTCCTCAAATGTGTTTAAGACAACCATTTTACAACGATTGCAGACCATGTTTTTGATGTAGATTTTCATAACACCCTTTATTTCAACCGCTCCAGTTTTCCTCTCCGCTTTATCAGATTTTTATAATCCCATTGAATTTCTTCTGCCTTTTGCAGCCATCGTTGAAGGT
Organism: uncultured Chitinophagales bacterium; assembly: GCA_964437155.1. Taxonomy (GTDB): domain Bacteria; phylum Bacteroidota; class Bacteroidia; order Chitinophagales; family BACL12; genus UBA7236. The sequence continues at coordinate 1,921 of CAYTFT010000341.1, forward strand.
CCTTCTTATTAATTTGTTCTGCAGAAGTATATCGCATCTCTGCTGCTTTGAAACTGCCTTCTTTTGCAAGTAAGGGTTCATCAAATGATTGTCCGCTCCAGAAAAGCAACCGTATACAGTTTTTCAGTTTGCTGTAACCGGCGACAGGATTTCCATCGAGAAACCAGACCGGATGTGCATGCCAGATCTTGTTTTCGGCATTTGGCAGATGGCGGCTGATCTCCTCAGCAAGTATCGCACAGATAGTGCGCTCTTCCGGCGATTGTGCTTCGTTATATGCTTGAATGTCTTTGTTCATTGGTTGAATTAATTTTTTATGGGACAGGGTTATTTATCTGTTATTCTTTCCTTCTGCTATTCATTTTCAAATTTAATTTTGAAAGGCCTTGTAAAGAAAAACGGTAACAGGTTGGTGATAAGAAAAAGTATGAAGGAAAGTTTTGTGCTGATCAATGCGCTCAGGGATACCGCTGCGAGATAAATAATTATAACGGGCAACGCGTTCATCAGCTTTTCCCATTCGCGGTGATCGGCGTTTTTATGCAAATAATTATTTTTCCAGATGATGCGCATCCAGGTATATGCATTCGTAGTCATTAATACAGATAATATTCCGAATATCAGATACGAACCGGGATTATCCGGATAGCTGCCGATAATATCACAACTGAACGGGAACAGGGAAATTATTATAAGATACGTTATGCTTAACACAACACAGGCCTCATTTGATTTGACCAGCACCCGCTGGAGATTTACACTGCCGATCCAGTTGCCGCCAACCAGTAATACATTAAGCAGGAATGCCAGTAGTTTTGGTTGCATTTCCCGGATGCCGGCGATCAGTTCCGGTAATGATGATTTGTTTTTCAGCTCCGGAATATGCAGTTCCAGCACCAGTAGTGTTATAACGATCGCATAAACGGCATCGTTGAACATGGATATACGCTCGAGCAATTTCCTGTGGTGTTCTTCTTCTTCATGCATATCTGTAAATATTTTTTTGTCGGGAATTACTGTTTGCCTGAATGAACGCGTATGTGCAGTTCTGCATCTGCATTTAGCTTACGAATATACAGCATCTGCACATAAAACCAGATGCACATATGGAAATTTTACTATTTGTATAAATAAGGTTCATTGCCATAAGCCAGGGCCCTGACATTTTCGATTACGCGCCGCATATATATTTTCCAGAATGTTTTTGTAAAGATCCAGTTTAGCGGATAGAGCAATACGATATCAGCATGCAACGTATACGTATATTCGAT
>CAYTFT010000342.1:0-3189 GCA_964437155.1 uncultured Chitinophagales bacterium
GGGATGCATAGCATGCTGACTGCTGTAAATATAAAGAGGAATGGGGAGGCGGGCGCACCGGCATCGCACGGTTTCCGGATGACATGCCCTGAAACACTCTCCTTTCAGGCATTTGAGCGTAATTACACTGTATAAAAAATAAAATATATCTGCCGGACGTTGAATAATCCCCTTAAAACTGGTTTGACCGGGGTAGCTGCACGGGATACTTTTGGTGCATCAATTCAAACAATATGCGCACAGCAGCATCCAACCAAAAAAATGCACCGGTTCAACCGATCGGGTTCTCCGAAAATGAAAAACATGTTCTTACCCTGATCGCAGGTGGAAAAACAGGTGAAGAGATTGCCGATAGTTTATATCTCACACCCGCCGCAATCGAGGCAATTCGCCTGCAGATGATCAGCAGGGTAAAAGCGAAAAACATTTTCGGGGTTATTACCTATACGATTCAGACCGGAATTATCGACCCATCGCATATATGTGAACCCTTTATGCTATAAAATTTTAATACTCTGCTATTCCCAAAGCATTGACTCTTCCTCCCCCTGATTACACTTAATAGGCTGTAGTAACAGGCCATTCGCCGCCCGGTGGATGGCTTTTTTTGTGCCCGTTGGTATCCCTATATTTGCACCGCAGTAAAATGGAGATCTTCGAATACATATTTTATCTCGGCGTGATCAATATCGTGTTCACCTCCGGCTGGAAAATTCTTGCTACGCTCCTCTCCTCCCTGCTCAACGATATTGGCATCAATAAAGATGTTTCCTTTCTTTTTTTCAAAACCGCCGGGTATTATATTTTAGTTTCCCTTTCGGCGCTGGTCACCGTTTCCAAAATGGAGGCAACCTATCCGCTTGCAGCGATGGCGTATGCCATTATCGGGACATTTGTAATTTATGCAACCATCGCGAGTAATCTCGAACGCAACCGTTTGCGGGCGGTGCTGAATTATGAAAGAAAAAGAATACGCGTGATGCGTTTCGATGGATATCTGCTGATGGCGTGCATTATTTTATTTATTGTAACATTGATCAAACCCGTGATCGCCGATCTCCCTCCGCATCAATGGTTACTTTCCACCATCAACTCCATTTATCATGCTCCCCTGATAAAATATATTATCGGTTTCTTTGCTTTCTTCTATATGCTCAATATTATTTTCAGAGGAATAAAAGCATCGGATGAAGTATTTGCCTTGTTGTTTAACCGCAAAAAAAGTAACCAGCAGCGATCCGGTGGTGACGAAGGTTACACCGACTATGAAGAGGTTACGGATGATACACAGTTTTTAAAATAATCTGCATCCGGCTTCCGTTTACAACAAAATCTCAGCGTGCAAAAAACGATCTTTATTTTTTTGATACTGGCATCCATGGTCGCAGAAGCACAACAGGTGCAATGGGCGAGTGAGGTGATCCGTTTTTCTACTGAATATACACGCACACAATTTTCTGCAAAACAGGTGCTGGGGAAACCCGATAAATTACCCGCGACAGGCGAAAGTGCCGTTGCATGGGCCCCTTCCCAGCCCGACAATCCGGCAGGAGAATTTATCCATGTCGGTTTTTCACAACCACAGCATGTGCGCCAGATCGGTATCGGCGAAAATAATTGTCCGGGAGCTGTGAAGGAAATTATTTTATTTGATACGGAAGGAAATAAATATTCCGTATTTAAAAATGATACCATGCGTGCGGAATTTACTTCAGGCGGAAGAATATTCCGGGTATTTATTCCTATTACCCCATACGAAGTAAAAGAAGTAAAAGTAATTCTGAACACGAAGGCAAAAGCCGGTATGAATCAGATCGACTGCATTGGCATTTCCGACAGCGAAACGCCCATCCGCGCTAAAATAAATGAGGCGGTATACAGCGAACCCGTTGCCGATCCGGAAAACCTGGGAAGGATGGTGAACAGTGATGCCGACGATATGTTTGCCTTCATTGCACCGGATGGCAAAACACTGTATTTCGCCAGAAAAAATTATGAGGAGAACACTGGTGATGCATTACGGGATGATATTTATATTTCTCATCTTGTAAATAACCAGTGGACAAAGGCAGAAAATATCGGGAAGCCGTTAAATAACGAACAGCATAATTATGTTTCCTGGATCAGTGGCGACGGGAATAAATTATTACTCGCCAATAATTATGAGAAAGTGAAACAGGATATTTCATCTGCACAAAGAAATAATTCCGGCTGGAGTTTCCCGAAGGCTTTAAAGATCAACAACTTCTATAATAATAATGAATTCTCGTGCTATCATATGAATACCGAAGGCAATGTGATCATGATGGCGATACAGCGGGAGGACAGCTATGGAGATATGGATATTTACGTAAGCATGCTGCAGGCAAACGGCGTGTGGACCGAACCGAAAAATGCCAGCCGGACAATCAACAGCGCCGCAACCGAGGGAAGTATTTTTATTGCTGCGGATAATACAACCATCTATTTTGCATCGAACGGCTTCAGCGGATACGGAGGATATGATATGTTTATGAGTAAGCGTCTCGATGACACCTGGACCAACTGGAGCGAACCGGTGAATCTTGGAAATAAAATAAATTCAGCGGGACATGATTACTATTATACTATTCCCGCAAGCGGAGATTATGCTTATTTTTCTTCAACGAATAATTCGTTTGGAAAAGCAGATCTCTTCCGGATCAAACTACCGAAGGAAGTACAACCCGAAACAGTTAAACTGATGAAGGGGAAAATAATCGATGCAGACACAAAAAAGGAAATCAATGCTGATGTCGAATTCGGCGGACTGGTGAGTGAAGAGCCGAAAGGCATTGCTACCACGGTGGATGGAAATTACCAGATCATTATTCCCGAAGAAAATTACAATATCACCATTAAGAAACAGGGATATTTTCCGGTGATAAGAACGATTGATGAGGATCTGGATTTTGATGAAGCGGATTATAACAATGAAGATCCTGTGAGCACGGTAAAGCATACGATCAAATCGGACCTGAAAGCAGATATTAAAAATTCCACTCTCAGCGAAGAGGAACTCAGAAAGGAGATCAATGACAGGCTTGAAAAAGAATTCACCGATACGAGCAGTATTATCAGGGAAGATATCATTAAAGAAATCACGGATGAACTGAAACCTGAAAAAGATTCGTTGTATGCGGAAGTAACCGAAAACATCGAAATGATTCC
>CAYTFT010000343.1:0-3185 GCA_964437155.1 uncultured Chitinophagales bacterium
ATTCAGCGGATGGTGTTACATCTGCCTTTTTTAAACGCGACGGAAAATTTTTCATAAATACCGAAGGCCCCGACGGTAAAAACCACGATTATGCCGTAGCCTATACTTTCGGCTATTACCCGCTGCAGCAATACCTCGTTGCATTTCCCGGCGGGCGCATGCAGGTGCCGCGTGTTTCGTGGGATGTTGAAAATAAAAAATGGTTTCATCAGTATGCTGGAGAAAAAATTAAATCTAACGACTGGCTGCACTGGACACATGCCGCACAAAACTGGAACAGCATGTGTGCGGTATGCCATTCCACAAATCTGCAAAAAAATTATATCGCTGAAAAAGATTCTTTTAATACCACATGGTCGGTTATAAATGTAAGTTGTGAAAGTTGTCATGGCCCGGGCAAACACCATATTGAATATATTGAGGCAGATATTTATTCCACAGCGGATTCAGTCCCGGGATCGTATCTTACACTTGGCGCTGCCGACACCAATTTCATCCAGTTGAATGCATGTGCGTTATGCCATGCACGGCGGACAGAAGTAAATCAGACATTTATACATTCGGCGAATCTGCTGGATAATTTAATTCCGCAAATTCCGACAAATGAATCGTATTATCCCGACGGGCAGATAAAAGATGAGGATTATGAATATGGTTCATTTACGCAAAGCCTCATGTTTCACAAAGGAATTAAATGCAGCGATTGTCATGATCCGCATACCGATAAAATTCTGAAGACCGGAAATGATCTTTGCCTGCAATGCCATAAACCGAAATACGAATCAGTTACGCATACCAATCATAAACAAGGATCAACAGGATCACAATGTATCAATTGTCATATGCCTTCGAAATATTATATGGGGATTGACCTTCGTCGCGATCATAGTCTACGGGTGCCGCGTCCCGACCTCAGTGTACAATATGCGGTCCCGAATGCATGCAATGACTGCCATACAGATAAATCAGCGCAATGGGCGAGCGATGCAGTTGTAAAATGGTTTGGGCCGGAAAGAAAATATCATTTTTCAGAGGACCTGATTCCGGGAAGTATGCAGAATGCAAATGCTCCTGATCATCTCCTCACACTCATCAATAATAAGGCTACGCCGGATATTATCCGTTCCACTGCTTTGTATTATTTATCCTTATCGCAAAAACAACCTTCCATAGAGATCTATAAAGCAGCGATGAAGAGTGATGACCCGCTCACACGATACCATGCAGTAGGGTCGATGGAGATATTCTCACCAGCCTTATGGGCCGGAGATGCAGCTGCTTTGCTCACTGATCCGGTTCGCGCTGTACGTATTCAGGCAGCACAGGTTTTATTTCCGGTATCTGATCAGGTATTTAATCATAAGGAAAATACAACATTCGAAAAAGCCGCAAAAGAACTCATGGACTACCTGCATTACCAGCAGGATTTTACAACGGGAAATATTATGCTCGGCGATTTTTATTACAAGACCGGCAATATGGAAATGGCTGAGAAATATTATCTGCGCTCTATCGAAATGGACAGTCTGGCCAATTACAGCAGGCTCAATCTTTCCACTATTTACAACGCGCAAAAAAGAAATGACAAGGCACTTGCAATACTTTTAAAGGCATCTGAAGCAGATCCCGCCAATGGCCGCGTTTATTATCTCCTCGCGTTATTACAATACGAACTCGGGGATAAAAAGGAAGCGGAAAATTATTTCAACCGCTCCTTAAAAGCCGATTATCGCTATGCAGAAGTATATTATAATTATGCATTACTGCTGATGCAGCAGCCGGATTATAATAAAGCGGAGAAATTATTGAAGGAAGGATTAGCGCTGGATCCGGAATCGGAATCACTCAATTATTGTATGGCGCTTGTATATATTAATATGAACAATTATAAAGCAGCAATGCCTTTTGTGGAGAAATTAAAACAAATGGCACCCGACAAACTGGAATACCAGCAATTATTCAATGCATTGGAATTATAAAATTTCTTCAGGGAAATAAACTGCACCTGCAATTATTTACAGGTATTTAAAAACCCATTCTGAACCCGTCAATCACAAAACGGATAACCCGGTGTGGTTGAATTCGGAGCGAAATTATGCCCTGCTGTTATTGAACTGCAGGCAACAGAATCTTTTGCCTGTGTTGAAAGCGGATAAATAAGTCCTTCCTTATGATACCGGCTGGATAAAATGCCGAGTCCGCCGTCAATATTTGTATATGCATCGGTGATCTGCCCTTCTGTAATGCCAAGCTGCGCATTGTTATATTCAAAATAATTAAACAACTCCTCTCCTCCCGCATCCACAAAGAACTGAACAGAATCTGCAATGCGGATAAAATAAAGATCATCTACAGGCGGAAATTCATCTGCAATAAAATTAAAAAAGGATTCACCCGGTATATCGTAGGTCAGGGTAAGTCCGCCGTCAGTTGTTTCCGCGGTATAATTCGTTTCCATTATCCAGTCTTTAAACCCGGAACCGGTATAATGAATACTGTCACCTTCGGGATAATAAATTCCTTCTCTGTAATGAAACCGAAGCGTGAGATCATAAATTTTTGCGTCCTGTGCACTTTTCCACCAGATCTGATATTTGCCCTGCGGGGAAAATGGAATGGATTGCGGAAATACGCTTTCATCATTCGGACGCGTAATTCCAAAACTGTCGACAATAGCTGCCTGCGCAGAAATACTTTTTCCGGTGATGGTATCTACTGCAACAATTTTATAATAATGTGTCCAGTCGAGATCGGCGACAAACATGTACAGGATATTCGGAGCGCTAGCAAATATTCCTTCCTCTTTAGGAATACCGAAATCATCACCGTTAATCCGTGCAACGGGGTAAGTATTAATCAGAGATGTGCCATAATATTCTTCGATGGATACCTTTAATTCATCCCCGTAATAGATCGCATCGGGGTCGGTCGCCATGGTAAGTCCGTCCACCGCATCGCTCAGATAGGCCCTGTTGATTCGAATAAACTGCGTATCAACGGATGCATCGAGTAATGCATATACGACAGGTGTTTCCTTGAAATCAGCATTGAGGTCAAAATCGGTTGTGCAGCTATTGATCAGAACGGCGGCCCCCAATGTGCCGGCTAATATCCATCTTTTCATCGGGCGCAAAGATAGGCGATTTAGGAGGAAGAATGTCTTGTGAAGGTCAGGATTGAAAATC
>CAYTFT010000344.1:0-3148 GCA_964437155.1 uncultured Chitinophagales bacterium
ATTGGAAATAATATTGCTGCTGTTGTCCACTGCGGCAGAAGTTCCCATGGAATAAATTGCGTTTGTAGGGAAATTTGCGCCTGAGGCAGTGATATCGCAATTCGTAATTGTATTAGAATCGTTTCCGGTCGTTGTTCCTGTGCTGAATACAATGGTTCCTGTTGTTGTTGCTGCACTCGCTCCTTTCACGGTTGTATTTTGTAATACGTTACCCGAAGCATCATTTCTGTAAATAACGGTTGAAGCGGTTGCAGCTGTATTTGTATTTTCCAGCGTAAGTGTATTTCCGCCGGTATTTAATCCGTCGATCAATACGTTGTCGGCGCCATTGAGATCGATGAGGTTACCTGCAATATTTCCTGTAACGGTAATTGCTGTTCCCGCACCCGGGCGAATGGTTATTGAAGTATAACTGGCTGCACCGGTTCCGCTTGCGTTCAAAGTACACGTGGCGGGTTCCGATGTATTTGCACCAAACTGAATCATGATGACACCGGTATGCGTTCCTGCGTTGATGGCGGTAAATGCTGCACCCAGGTTTGCATAGCTGAGAGAAAGCACGCCACCGGTGGAGCTCACTGTCACCGGATCAGCCGTAACGGTATAGCTATAATTAGCGCCGGCATTATTATTTAAATTCAATGTGAGGAGATCGGCAGTGGAATGTGTCGGGGTAAGCGGACTTGATAATGCATAATATTTCACTACAGTTCCTGCGCTGAATGCCGGAATATTTGCTGCACCTGTGGGTCCGGTGAAGGAACAGGCCACGAGGGTGGATGTTGCAAAATCGTCGGTGGAATATCGTACGAAAACATTTTCGCCTGTTGAAGGCGCGGCAGAAAGCACTACCGCAACGGTTGTAGGTACGCCGGCTATCGGTGCCGAGTTGGTAACCGTCAGTATCGACTTCGGATTAAAAGTAGTTTCCAGCACTGCCATACTGTTATTTGCAGCGGCATCCTCGAAAATATTAAACGTATAATATCTTCCGGATATAACCGGAGTCTGGTGATCAACATTCCAGCCGCCGCCGGTATAATAATAACCGCCTCCGTAGATCGTATTCACCGATCTCGCAAAGTCGGGTGCATCGGAACCTGTCCATTGCGGGTTATAGTTTGCCGGAGCTGTATTGAAGAGGTAGCTCGCTGTTCCGGACCATGCGGCCTGGATGCGTACCTGGCGAAATACGCCGAGGTCGGTAAGCGACTGTGTGGTGTTCCAGACACCGGTAGCCACTGTACCTTCAAGGTTAGCGGGTTGCGCCATCAGCTGCGTAGAAAAACTGAGGCAGAGAATTAATGTCAGCAATGAAAAGGTACGGCGAAGGAATGGCGATACCTGTGGCAGAATGTTGTAAATAGTTGTCATAAATAATTTTTACCGATAAAAAATAGAGTCATTATCCGTGTAAAGCCTGGCCCTGAGGGCCGAGCATTACGGCATTTCCCGCTGAAGAAACAATGCACATCCCACAATTACCGGAGGAGGGTGTACTATTTCCGACTGCCTGAAAAAGGCCGGATAACAAAATAATTCTGGCGTGCATTAGCCTGGGGGAGCGAAGTTACAATTGTTTCTCTGAGGGGGCAAAATTTATCAGAGACTTAACACAGGCAGAGGTAAGATTTTCTTTTTGTTGATGTATCCGGATACTTTCCGATACATCGGCGGTGGCCGCAACCCATATCCATTAAACCTTACCAAAAAATCGTACCTTTGGATACAGAAGCCTATTACCGAGTACCTCTATGCCTATTATTTATCAATTGCTCCGCTCCTTGTCCGACGAGGAAAAAAAGCGTGTCTCCGAACTACCTATTCAGGACAGAGAGAGAGATGTGCTGCAAACGATGCTGCAGCTCAATAATCGCATTTTTCCATCGAATACAGTTTGTAAAAAGCTGGGCATTCAAACCTCGCATCTCGATAAAATAAATTCGATCCTGTTTAAAAAATCGATTGAAGAACTTGCGGGAAAGGATGTGTACAAACAGGTGGCGTATCTCGATCAGAAAAGTAATTTATGGAATGTTTCGAAACGGGTGCTCAATTTTCACGAGCAGAAGGTGATCAGTGTTTCGGCGAGCGGAGAAGAAAAATTCAGGTTTTACAGTTTTTATTTTCAATGGCTGAATACGGTCCCGGGAACATTAAGGAGTGAAGAAGAACTTGACAGGATCGCAAAAGAAATTCTGCATAATTGTCCGGAAGAAAAATACCGTGAAACTGTTTTATGGATCGATATTATTTCGCTGCGCAAAGACATAAATGCCTCCATTGCGCAGGCGACATTTAACAAGAAGGAAGTGCAGGAGCGTATCGGGGAGAAGATCCGTTTTCTTATCGCCGAAGCCGGCGCTGTAGGCACGCCGGAAAATCAGTTTAAGGTGCGGCTGGCGGGTGTGATATTTTATAATGTCATCAAAAACTTTTCGCAGGCGCGCATTCTCATTACCGAGATCAATCGTTTACTCATTGATCATCCGGAAGCGTTTACGCCTACCGACCTGCTTGTCGCACAATGGCATTATGCGCAGGTATTATTTTTTTCAAGTCAGTTTGACGAAAGTTTCAAAATATATAAGGAGATCGTTGAGCAGATCAATATCAACGACCTTGCGCGCTGGTATGTGCTGGTGGCGGAATATTTTCAGGTTTCGCTGGTCACCAATCATTACGATATCTGCACACAACTCTGCGATGTGTATTTTTCAAAATTCTTCCGCGACCAGAACGCGAATTTTTATTTATCGTCGCTCATTCAGTGTTGCAAATTGCTGGTCCATACCGGAGAATGGGAAGATGCGAAGATCAAACTGGATATGTTGCATAAACATACGTCGAAGACGGCATCGCTGCAGTTTCAGTTTGCGCTGCGCGAACTGACGGTTGCATGGTATTATCTCACGGGAAAATTTGAGAAAGCGATGGTGATCGCCGAGAAGAATTTGAAATATATGCGGTCGAAAAAAATCCATCATCTTATTCCTGAATATACGTTTCACAGCCGGCTTGTTAAATCCATTATTCGTAATAAAACACGTAAGACGCCGTTGACGGAGGAGGATAATATCATGTTTTCGATCATGCAGCAGGGAAGCATGGCGCAATATGGCATGTTGCTGAAGCGGCTCATTGAAGA
>CAYTFT010000345.1:0-3148 GCA_964437155.1 uncultured Chitinophagales bacterium
GATCAGCTTCCGTATCCACAGCAATAAATACCCCAGCAGAATATATTCCACGAAACGAATGCCCATCACTGCAAACACATTAATTGTTTTAACGGCATCGCCCAGATCACTATAACAGGTAAAATCCTGCTGAATATACGTTGTACCGGGAAGCGGGTTAGAAACATCTTCGTGCCTGTTTAGTGTTGTCCCATTTTCACAAAAGCAGACTTCTACAGGTTTATTATACAAGTAATTCCCGGTCTGGTCCACTGAAGCACCCATCAATGCAAAAAATAAAATTCCGATCGCTCTGAAAAACGCCCCCGGATTTTCCGGTTTACGCAAAGGATAAACGCCGAAGCCAATTACGCCGAGCACAAGCAGAATAATACTGGCGATCCCTTCCACTGTCGCGATCGCCACAAAGGATCCGATAAGTATTGCAAGACCGAGCACAATACCTCCTGCAATGATCACGATCCACATCCAGGACGGCAGCCGGCTCCATATTTTTTTCTGTCCGCCGGACTGTGATTGCCTTACCGGATTTCCGCAGTAGCGGCAGAAATCAAAATCATCGGGATTTTCCTTCCCGCAATGCGCACATACTTTCATGGTTGCCAAATTAACGCTTATTCGGTTTTTAACCCGATGTATTACCTTTGCAGAGATGGAAGATCAACGGCCTGTCGAACAGGATAATCAGCCTTACGAACCCAATATGTTCTGGGAGGGATTTTACTACCTTTCCTTTTTTATTTTTTTCAATATCGTTCTCATTCCCTATACGCCAAAATCATGGTCGTTTGACCGCTATTATCCGATCGCTCTGATCACCTACGGATTTGCAGGGGTGCTCTGCGGGATCTTCGCTTTCCGTCTGGTAAAAAATGCACCGGGATGGCTGAAGTTCGCCATCATGGCAGTCTTATACGGCATAATGCTCTTTTACCTGTTTGATAATGTGCACCGGTTCACTGCGCCGGTACATTGACACCTTAAAACCGGTTTTTTTAGCAAAACGGCAACAGGTGCGGGAGATAATTATTGTTTCCTGAAATTTACTGCGATTTGATGCCTGATAATTGCGAATATGTGCAGTGGTAATTACCTTTGTAAGGATAAAATCTAAAAGCCACGGCGAGAGCCAAATACAATTATGTCTGATAAAGCGTTTATTAAACTCGGTGAGAAAGAGGTTGAGTTACCTGTTTTTGTCGGCACCGAAGGAGAAGAATCCATTGACATTAATAAATTACGCGACCTTACCGGATTTGTAACCCTTGACAGCGGTTATAAAAATACCGGCGCAACAAAAAGTGCCATTACCTTTCTGGATGGTGAGCTTGGTATTTTGCGGTACCGCGGGTACCCGATCGAACAACTCGCAGAGAAATCAAATTTCATGGAAGTTGCCTATCTGCTTTTATACGGTGAGCTTCCTACCAATGAACAATATATCAGTTTTACAGATAAGATCTCGCACCATACACTTGTGCATGAGGATGTGAAAAAATTCTTCGACGGATTTCCCTCCTTCGCACATCCGATGGGCCAGTTATGTTCACTGATGTGTACCCTTTCGAGTTTTTATCCGGATTCATTAAATCCGCATGCAACAAAAGAGGAAATGGATCTTACCGTTATCCGTATCCTTGCTAAAATGGGGACGCTGGTTTCCTGGATACATAAAAAAGAGATCGGTCATCCGATCATGTATCCGCAGAATAAATATGATTATGTAACGAATTTCTTATACATGACTTTCGGAATGCGGACAGAAGAATATACGCCCGATCCGATCGTTGTAGATGCACTCGATAAACTACTGATCCTGCATGCCGACCATGAGCAGAACTGCTCTACTTCTACCGTAAGAATGGTGGGTTCCTCACAGGCAAATGCATATGCAAGTGTTGCAGCCGGTGTTGCCGCTTTATGGGGACCGCTGCACGGCGGTGCCAATCAGCAGGTGATAGAAATGCTCGAATTGATTAAAGCCGATGGCGGAAATGTTGCAAAGTTTGTAGAGAAAGCAAAAGATAAAAATGATGCATTCCGCTTAATGGGATTCGGACACCGCGTATATAAAAATTTCGATCCGCGTGCGAAGATCATCAAAGAAGCATGTGATAATGTCTTAAATAAATTAGGTGTATTTGATCCGGTGCTGGATATCGCGAAACAACTCGAAGAAGTGGCATTGAAAGATGATTATTTCGTGGAAAGAAAGTTATATCCGAACGTGGATTTTTACAGCGGTATTATATATCGCGCTATCGGTTTCCCGACAGAAATGTTCACGGTATTATTTGCATTGGGACGTCTCCCGGGATGGCTTGCACAATGGAAGGAAATGCGTGAATCCAACGAACCTATCGGAAGACCGCGTCAGATCTATACCGGTCCTACACAAAGAGATTATGTGAATATTGCCATCCGGTAATTATATTATTAAAATACATAAAGCCTGCTTTATTATTACAGCAGGCTTTATTTTTTTTAGCGGGTTAAAACGCGACCTGAAACTGCACCTGTGCAATATCATTTTTCTTCTGGGCCGTTCCTTCTTCCCGCACAATATCATATCCCACCTGCACTTTACACAATCCTCCCAATAAAATACCGGGGCAAATTGTATAAATAAAAGTTCCGTTATCATCAATGGCCTGGTTCGGATCATAATATTCTGCCCTTCCGGATAATTGTAATCGCTGCGGAATAATGGTTCCGATCAATTGCACATAATATCCGCTTTTATCGGTCGTATCATCCACACCCTGCATAAATTCACTGCGCAGTACCAGCCGTTTATAGGTATATTCCAGTTCCAGTGCCCAGCGATCTCTGTTTTTATCGATGGTTAGGCTATCGCCCCACCGTGAAGAACCATTGTAGTACGATCCGCCGATCCACATATTCGAAACCGGTGAAACAATTGCCCTGCCCGCACATGCTTTGTCTTTATTATTATCCTGTTTATTTATTCCGGAACCATTAAATAATCCCGCTGCATAATTAAAAACCGGACGATCTCCCTTTGCTTTTAAAATTCCCGCAACCTGAATTCCAATATCACGTGCATTCTGATTACCGATCACATCACCGCCGCGCGCTCCCAGGTTTTCACTGATCATGGCGCGATTTACGGTTTCCATTTTTGTTT
>CAYTFT010000346.1:0-3118 GCA_964437155.1 uncultured Chitinophagales bacterium
GAAGGTGCAACCATTGATAAAACATATAATAATTTTCTTTTAAGTTTTGGTTTTAGGTTTTAATGATTGTCAGTGAAGCAAGCCCTTCCGGTGGTTCGGAAGGGCTATTTTTTTGTACCCTCTGTGCAATCTTTTTGCAACCTTCTTTCCCTACCTTTGTTCAAACACTATGGCTTACAAAAATTTGCAGCAGTTCATCGACCTGCTTGAGAAAGAGGGTGAATTGATCCGTGTTAAAACCTTTGTGGATCCGGACCTGGAAATTACGGAGATCGCCGACCGGTTTATCAAGCATAATAAACCTGCATTGCTGTTTGAAAATACCGGAACAGCTTTTCCGCTGCTCATCAACAGCATGGGATCGTATAAGCGCATGTGCCTTGCACTGGGGGTAAGTGACCTTGATGAAATCGGCAGGGAAATATCATCCCTGTTCTTGAAAATGGCTTCACCGAAATCGGGCATGATGGATAAGATCATGCTGCTGCCGGAGCTGGGAAAAATAGCATCGTGGATGCCGAAAACAATTTCGGGAAAAGGTGAATGTCAGCAGGTCATTGACAAAGATCCCGATATAAATAAATTACCGGTCATGAAATGCTGGCCCGCCGACGGAGGGAAATTTATTACGCTGCCTGTAATTCATACAATCGATCCTGAAACGCATGTGCGCAATGTGGGTATGTACCGCATGCAGGTTTTCGGGCCGAAACTGACAGGTATGCACTGGCATAAACATAAAGTAAGTGCCGGCCATTTCAATAAATATAAAAAGCTCGGTATGCGCATGCCGGTATCGGTAGCATTAGGAGGTGATCCTGTTTATACATATGCTGCAACGGCACCGTTACCGCCGAATGTGGATGAATATCTGCTGGCAGGTTTTATCAGAAAAAAACATGTCGAACTTGTTAAATGTATTACCAACGATATGTATGTTCCATCTGATGCAGATATTATTATTGAAGGATATGTAGATCCGGCGGATGATCTCATTCTCGAAGGGCCCTTTGGAGATCATACGGGGTATTATTCCCTGGCGGATCATTATCCGAAATTTCATATTACCTGCATCACACATAAAAAAAATGCAGTATATCCTTCCACCATTGTTGGTATTCCGCCGCAGGAGGATGCATGGATCGGTAAAGCGACAGAGCGGATATTTATTCAGCCGATTAAATTAACGATGCTGCCGGAGGTGATCGATATGGAATTACCGATGGAAGGCGTTTTTCATAATCTTACAATTGTGAAAATAAAAAAGGAATATGCGGGTCATGGTCAGAAAGTGATGAATGCGATGTGGGGTGCAGGACAGATGATGTTCAACAAGATATTAGTTGTTACCGATGCGCATGTCAATATTCATGATCATGCCGATGTTGCGCGGTATTTAAGTGAACATGTTGACCCTTCGAATGATATTTATTTCAGCAGCGGTCCCATGGATGTGCTGGATCATAGTTGCAGCAAATTCGCTTTCGGCGGAAAAATGTGTATTGATGCAACTGCAAAATTCGAAGAGGAGATAAATGGTACAAATCGAATTCCGGCATTACGCATTACTATCAATGAGCAGGCAACACTAAATCGATTTCCGGATATCACAGCATTGAATTGCACTTTGCTGAAGGAAAATATTTCGGTGGTAGCGGTTGCGGTTGAAAAAAAGCGCCGGGGTCAGATCAGACAATTACATTCTGATTTGATCAAAGAAGATGGCTGGAGAGATGTGAAATTCATCATTTATGTTGATCATACCGTAGAGGTGAGTGATTTCGGAGTGGTGACATGGAATTTCTCGAATAATATTGATGCAAAAAGGGATGTATGCATAGAAGCTGGCGTATGCGGGTTTGACGGAACACGTAAATCAAAACAATTCGACAATTTCGACCGGCCCTGGCCCAATGTGATCGTGATGGATGAAAAAACGATCGCAGCAGTCGACAATAAATGGGAGTCACTCGGATTTGGTCCGCTCATCCCTTCGCCATCACTCAAATACCGTCGTCAGGTGCCGAATGCGGGAGCGGTTGTGGAGGAATGAGTTAATTAGCAAATGAGTTGATTAGCAAATTAGATAATCAGGGGATGAGATAATTTGTAAAAGCGCGGTTCGGGATTAATAATTATTAAATTATCAGGTTTTAATTATATGGGGTCCATACAAGCATTTTTCGAAAATATCACCGATGCCCAGCGGATGCTTATTTTATGGGGCGGCCTGGTATTCTTTTACCTGTTGGAATATGCGGTGCCGTTATTGCGAATGCATTACAATAAATTACGCCATGCCGGTATTAATGTCTTTTTTACGATTACTACGCTTATTGTCAATGTCATGCTGGCATTTATTTTACTGAAGGCATCGCTCTGGACAGAGGCGCACCGGTTCGGATTATTATATCTGGTTCAACTGCCCTCCTGGTTATTCATGGCTGCCGGCCTTTTGCTCATGGACCTTATCGGTGCCTACACGGTGCATTATGTCGAACATAAAGTGCGGTGGATGTGGCGGTTTCATCTTATCCATCATGCTGATCATCAGATTGATACTACATCTGCAAACCGGCATCATCCCGGTGAAAGTATTTTCAGGTTTGTTTTCACTACCATCGCAACACTGATAATCGGTGCGCCTTTCTGGATCATTATGTTATATCAGTCTTGTTCCGTGGTGCTTTCACAGTTCAATCATGCCAATATTAAATTGCCTCCGGCGCTGGACAAAATACTGAGTTTTATCATCGTCTCTCCGAATATGCATAAGGTGCATCACCATTTTGTTCAGCCCTACACGGATTCAAATTATGGAAATATATTTTCTGTATGGGATCGTTTATTCGGCACTTTTAAAACGCTTGATCCGTCTTCCCTGCACTACGGAATTGATACCCATCTGCGGCCTGAGGAAAGTGACAGGATCGGAAACCTGCTTGTAATTCCGTTTCAGAAATACAGGATACCGGAAGGGAGTAAATTTTCTAAATAAGGTTCAGTAAATGCAGGAAAGAAGAAACGCTGCAAATAAGCAACAAAAATCAGTCAGGATTGAATGCTGAATTTTGCAGAAGCGGATGCTTCACTTTTAATACCAAAACTAAAAGAATTG
>CAYTFT010000347.1:0-3083 GCA_964437155.1 uncultured Chitinophagales bacterium
CATGGCTGAATCGATCACGGTGAACACCGGATTATTCTTGCTTGGAAAACTCATCGACTCGAGAATGATCATTTTATTTTCGGCACCTGCAATCTTCCCCTTCAGTTCAAATTGTTCGGCAGATTTTTCATTACAGGAAATTAAAAATGTCGTGAGAAAAAGTGAAATGAATACGGTTATTTTTTGCATTGTCTGTTTATTAATTATGGTTGGTGAATTGTCCGGAATTATTGTTTTAATTTTTCTTCAAGTAGCCTGGTTGTTAGTTTCGGATCAGCTTTTCCCTTGCTCATTTTCATTACTTCACCCATAAAAAGTCCGAGGATACCCGTTTTCCCGTTGCGGTATTCCGTTACTTTTTCCGGATATTTCGCAAGTGCGTCTTCAACCAGTTTTTCAATAAGGTTCGCATCACTTTCCTGGATCAGATTTAATTCTCTGGCAATACTCTCGACCGATTTTTCAGGATGCCCGGCCAATGCCGGAAATAATTGCTGGGAAGCAATCGTGAAATTCATTTTTCCGTTGTCGATCAAAGCAATAATATCGGCGATCTGCGCGGGAAGGATCCCCATTTCATTTATTTCTTTCGCATTTTCATTCATCCAGCTTTTAACAGGGCCATTCATAAAGTTGGCTGCTGCCTTGTAATTTTTTGTATGACTGATAATATCATTAAAAAAATTGGAAATGGATTTTTCACTGCTCAGGATCTCAGCGTCATACACACTTAAATGTAATTCACTGATATACCGGTGCATCAGTTCTTTCGGCAGCGCGGGCATTTCATTTTTAATAGTGCTGACCATTGCCTCCGTTACAATAACGGGTTGCAGATCGGGTTCGGGGAAATAGCGGTAATCGTGTGCGCCTTCCTTACTCCGCATGCTGAAAGTTGTTCCTTTTGCTGCATCAAAACTTCTTGTTTCCTGATAAACCGGCTCCGCATTTTCCAGCGCATCGATCTGTCTTTTTATTTCAAAGTCGATCGCTCGTTTCACATTGCGGATGGAGTTCATATTTTTGACTTCAACCTTTGTTCCGAATTGTGCGGATCCCTTCAGCATAACACTCACATTTGCATCACAGCGTAAACTGCCTTCCTCCATATTTCCATCACAGATTTCCAGATGGCGCACCAGTTTTCTTATTTCAGTAAGATATGCATAAGCCTCATCGCCTGTCCGCATATCCGGTTCGCTCACAATTTCAATGAGCGGTGTGCCGGCCCTGTTCAGGTCGACAAGCGTATAAAACGGATCGAGATCATGAATACTTTTTCCGGCATCCTCTTCGAGATGGATACGGTGAATTCTGATCTTTTTTTCGTTATTATATTCTCCGGTTAAAATATAACCCGCTGTGCAAATTGGCGTTTTATCCTGCGTGATCTGATACCCCTTCGGCAGGTCGGCATAGAAATAATTTTTTCTCGCAAACTGATTAAATGGATTGATGGTGCAATGTGTCGCAATTCCCATTTTTATCGCCAGTTCAAGGCTCCGTGCGTTAAAAACAGGAAGGGTGCCGGGGTGGCCCAGGGTTACCGGACTTACATAAGTATTCGGCTCGCCGCCATACGCGGAAATATCATTGCTGTATGCTTTTGATTGTGTAAGCAATTGTGCATGCACCTCCAGCCCGATTACTGCCTCATACTTTTCGTAAATATCCATAGAGGCCGCAAAGATACGTACTGCGGGACGGAAATGATTTGATTTAATAAACTTTGACAGCAGAGCAATTCTCCTTCTAATGGAAATTATTACGGAAAATCAGGGAAGGTAAAAGGGCAGCAACCGCAATTGGTTTTGCGAATTAATTTCCCAACCTTCTTTTTTCCACCCCTTAATTTTTGGGGAGGTGAATAAATTTTTTCAAAAAAATTACCTGATTCCCGCCACAAATGTTTACTTTCGGGTTTCAATACATACGACTTCTTTTCATATGTATTATATGCCGGTGAGCAGATGAGGAGCTGTTTACCGGTTTTTTTTGTACCGACATCATCCGTATCCCTCCTTTTTCAACTTTAACACTTAACGCTTTGTGTAATGTAAAAGGGCAGTCCGGGACTTTTCCGGGATGTAAGAAATCCCCTGTAACTGCATGATACAGGACTTTTCAGGGAGGAGAGTTACAGTTTTTATGCGACCAGAAATTACCCTGCATTCTGACGCCCAAATCAATTCACCTTACCTGATAAGCATAATGATCGACTTTTCAACTTTCCCACAAATGAATACAGCCTAATTTACTGAAAATCCTTAGTAAATTCGCGGGACTAAAGACTGCATGAATGGTCAGGGTTTTTGCCGCAGTTCTTTAGGATAGAAGCGATGTTCCCACATGGCAGCACCACATGATCAGGCATGGTCTAATTGATAAGAAATGGTATTTAAGCGATTATTACAAATAACTTTCCTGTGCGGAGCTGTTTTTTGTTCGGCAGCCCTTTATTCCCAGGCGACAGTGCTGGGCACCGAAACTGTTAGCGGTGTATACACTACCTACGATTTGAATGATCTCGGTATTTTCAGACAATACCGTTTACAGGCTGCATCTCCGGGCGCAGCGGGTGCCAGAAACTGGGAATTTTGCGAAGGTACCGCAGCCGTTCCTAATTACAATCCAGCATGGCGCCCTTATGCATGCTGCCTGACCCTCGCATCCTATGATCAGACAATTCAGGCTGTCGGCGGAACAGCTTCGGCCCTTATGAATACCGGTTTTGGCGGTGTTCCGGGATATATGCCCGCCATTGCCACCGGAAATTATTATACTTTCAATATTACAGAATACAGTACTCCCGGCGTTCCTGTGAACGAATATATGGGGGTTCTCCAAACCACCTATAATCCGGTTGCCATAAGTTCAGTTACCCAATCACCTGCCGCCGGTGCCGTGTATCCCGAAAATTCTGTGTATGTAACGGTTACGCTTGCTGCCGCACCATCCGCCGGCGAATATACGTACGTGCGGTATTCAACTACCCCGTCGTTTACCTCTTGATCAGTGCTCACGGTTTCTATAACCGGCACTACTGGAACAGTGGAATTTCCTTGTCAGGCCTAGGGAACCAC
>CAYTFT010000348.1:0-3072 GCA_964437155.1 uncultured Chitinophagales bacterium
GAATCCCGACCCGCCTACAGTGGAAGTGGGGAGTCCGGAATTATTTAATTATCCTTTCGTGCACATGACGGGCCATGGCAACGTGGTTTTTTCTGCAGATGAAGCGCAAAATCTGCGCACCTATCTTATCGCAGGCGGATTTTTACATATTGATGATAACTACGGCATGGATCCGTATGTGCGTCCGGCGATGAAAAAAGTATTTCCTGAACTGGATTTCATCGAATTGCCTTTTGATCATCCTGTTTTTCACCAGAAATATGATTTTAAAAACGGTTTACCCAAAATACATGAACATGATGGAAAGCCGCCGCAGGCATTCGGATTATTCTGGGAGGGCCGTCTGGTTTGTCTCTATTCTTATGAATGTGACCTTGGCGACGGATGGGAAGACCAGGACGTGCATAAAGATCCTGAAGAGGTGCGGCAGAAAGCATTACAGATGGGAGCCAATCTCCTGCAATATGTTTTTTTGAACCGTTCAAAAAGCTAAATCCGCCTCTACCTTACTGTCCCCGCATCGGTTTGAACGAACTTTCCTATTTTCGTGACGGTCGGATCCCTGTGATAATCAAACCGGAAAAAAACACATGAAAACACGAAAAGAAGATGTATGGCAGATCCTGCTCGTGGAGGACAACCCGGGTGATATCAGACTCACACAGGAAGCGCTGCGGGAAGGAACAATTCCCAATCAGCTCAACATAGTAAAAGACGGCGTTGAGGCGCTGGAATTTCTGAGGAAAAAAGGTAAATATGCCGGTCAGCCCGTTCCGGATATTATCCTGCTTGATTTGAATCTCCCGCGAAAAGACGGAAGGGAAGTGCTGGCAGAAATAAAAGCAGATGAATTATTGCAGTTGATTCCGGTGATCATTCTTACTACTTCAGATGCAGATCAGGATATTATGAGAAGTTATAAGCTCCACGCTAATTGTTTTATTACAAAACCGGTGGACCTCGACCAGTTCATATATATTATTCACCAGATCATGACATTCTGGTTCACAGTTGTTAAATTGCCAAAAAAATACTGAAACCGCCCTGCAGAAATGGAACCACGAAAATTAACCCGCATATTACTTGTTGAAGATAATCCGGCCGACGCTAAGCTGGTGGAGGTTTATCTGCAGGAATCGTTGTTATTGAATCCGCAGATCACACGTGTATCAGAATTGCGCAAAGGAATGCTGATGCTGGAGGAAAATGATTTTGATGTAGTGTTGCTTGACCTTACACTCCCCGACTCTTCCGGATTCAATACCGTTAAAACTTTACTGGATGAATTTCCTGCGCAAACTGTCATCGTCATGACAGGGCTGGAGGACGATATCGTGGCGATCAATTCTGTAAAAGCAGGTGCGCAGGATTTTATCGTGAAGGGACAGTTCGACAGTAATTTATTATCACGGACAATTACGTATGCGATTGAAAGACATCAGTTACAGACAAAACTGGAAAATTATGCAAAAGCCATTCAACTGAATGAGCAGCGTTTACTCGATGCCCAGAAAATGGCGCGCATGGGTAACTGGGAACTTGATGTAGTAAATAATCAGATGTACTGGAGCGACGAGGTATTTCGTATTCTCGGATTTAAGGAACATGCATTTGAACCGACATTAAATGATTATCTGAAATTCGTGGATCCGCAGGATATTCCGAAACTCCGCGAAGCGATCAACCGCACCATGGAAAAAGGACGGCCGCTGCAAATAGAATATACGGTGCAATTACCCGGAAATATTGTGAAGCATATTGCCAATCAGGGTGAAATAAGGATGAGCAAAAAAAATAAAGGATTATGTCTCTCCGGCACTATTCAGGATATTTCCGGATTCAGTGTACATCCAAACGGGAACCATACCGATATTTCCAAAGTATCGGAAAATCTTCACCGGATACTCGAAGCGTTAAAAGAATTCCCGGATCATACACAATTATCCAGACTGGTAACCGAAAGCATCGATCTTATCGGTGAAAAGAAATAACAGGCTGATCAATTTCCTGTAAGAAATCTTTGTACTCAATTCTCCTCGATCATAATTCTGTCACTGCCGTCAAACATCGGCGACTGAATACTTAATACTTTTAAAGGATCTGCGGAAGTTACTTTTACCGCGTGCGGAGTTCCCGCAGGAATTACAATGAGATCGCCTTTTTTAATGTCTCTCCAGACATCTCCCGTTCGCATGGATGCTGTTCCGTCGAGCACGAGCACCTGCTCGGTATGCAATGCATGTTTATGCAATTTAACGTCATGCTTCACCCAGATCACGAAGGTGGTGGCAAGAGAATCGCCATATACTTTTTTGCTGGTGACATTTTCAAAATCACCATCCGGCTGCAAATCCGCTACGGAAATTTGTTGCGCCTCTGTAACCAATCCCAAAAGAATCACGAAGGAAAGAAGTAGTATTTTTTTCATTGCTAAAGAATAATAAATGTATTTTAAAGTTATTGCATTTTAAACAAAGTGTCGTATACATGTTTGACGGCAACCGGTTAAAACTTTGCGACAAGTTTTAAATTGATACGGCGGTCGGTGAGGTAATTGGGAAATGCATATTGAATATTGTTAATGTCCTTTACCCAGATATAACTGATAGTATTTTGAATGCCGAGGAGATTAAATACTTCTACACTTGCCCATAAACTTTCGAAACTGCGGTTCAGCCATATTTTATTTGTTTTGTCGCGGTTTTTATCGAGTAACAATGCTGAAAAGCCGATGTCTACTCTGCGATAAGGCGGAATGCGCAGGCTGTTCCGGTAATATTCATTGTTCGGCGGGCCGAACGGCAATCCTGTTCCGAATAAAAAGCTGAGATGCACTTTGAAATTTTTGTTCCCCGGCATATAATCCTGAAAGAACATCCCGAAATTCACAAGCTGATCGGTTGGTCGCGGAATGTATCCCTGCGGAACAGCTATCAGTGAATCAATAAATCCCTCCGCATCATAATGATAATTAAATGTTGAGTCGCCGTCAATATTTTCCATGGTGCGCATCACGCTCATGCTGATCCAGCTGTCGGCATCTTCCACAATTTCGCCGTGCAGGCGAAGATC
>CAYTFT010000349.1:0-3058 GCA_964437155.1 uncultured Chitinophagales bacterium
TTTTATGCAGATGCATCAGCGCAATTTATATGCAGCGAGGGGACAGTGATCAATATTCCTCCCGGAGCATTTGTGTATGCAGGGACAGATCAGCGGGTTAAGGGAATGATTGATTTCAGCGTATCCGAATATTATTCTATAGAGGATATTTTATTTTCAAAACTGAGTACCGAAACAGAGGACCGAATGCTGGAGTCCGGGGGAATGCTGTATCTGGAAGCATCTTCCGCAGGGAGAGAATTAGAAATAGCAACGGGCTCCCAGCTTTCATTACAATTCCCCGGAGTGGGTCCGGGAAGCAGTATGCACTTGTTTGACGGGATCACTGACAGCAGCGGGAATATGATATGGGCCCTTCAACCCGAAATAATGCCTTCAACCAATCTTATTCCAGACGGGAATTCCTATTATTTTGGAGATGCAACAAATACCCTTTATGAGAGCTGCGACATTATGCCTGTTTTTAAAGGCGGCAATACTGCTATGCGCAACTGGATAAGTGGGAATTTAAAATATCCGGACAAAGCTGTTGAAGCAGGAATTGAAGGCCGGATATATGTATCATTTGTTGTAAGTGATTCAGGAACTATCAGAACCTGCAATATTGAAAAATCCCTCGGGTATGGAACTGATGAAGCTGTGCTGGATATGCTGCAGCACATGCCTGCATGGCAACCCGGTAAGGAAAAACAGATCGCTGTAGATGTTAAATTAACGATACCCGTACAATTCACTTTAGGTGAAGAAGAATTTTTATTCGGAGTCAGAGGAACTGAACCCGGCAAAAATTCTAAAAAGTCCGTTTCAAAAGATCAAACGTCCGATGGATGGTTCAACGGCGCATTTTATAAGGATAATATTGAAAAGTCAATAGTAAAGATAGTTGAGCTGCCGGTTGCACAGGCGGATACCATTACCGAAAATTCATCGGCTGTCGAAATCAATGCTGTTTTATTAACTACCGCTAAACTTGGCTGGATTAATTGTGACCGTTTTATTGAAACAGAATCACCAAAAGTAAATTACACCATTGCCTTTGACGGTGTAAGAGAGGCGGATATTTCTATTGTATTTGCAAATTATAATGCGGTGATGAGGGGGAAGAAAATGAGCGGAATGTATCAGTTCAAAAATGTAATAAAAGATGAACCCGTTGCAATTTTCGGCGTGAAAAATATTGACGGACAATTTTATTACTGCCTGAAAGAATCAGTGACCTCAGCAATAAAGGAAAAGGAGCTGGAATTTATTCCTGCCACTGTTGAGGAACTAAAGGCGGCCGCAAAATCACTGAATAAAAATGAAGCAACAGCTGTAAAATAGTTTCTGCTTCAAGCCACAGCTTCCTTCACCAGATCAGCCGCTTCTTTAAGCAGTATTGCAGAACGAACTTTGAGTCCGCTTTCATCGATCATTTGCTTTGCCTGCTCGGCATTGGTGCCTTGTAAGCGCACGATAATGGGAACAGAGATATTTCCGATATTCTTATATGCATCGATGACACCCTGCGCTACACGATCGCAACGAACGATACCGCCGAAAATATTTACGAGAATTGCTTTTACATTCGGATCCTTGAGAATGATCTTAAATGCGGTTTCCACGCGCTTTGCATCAGCTGTACCACCAACATCAAGAAAATTCGCAGGATTACCACCGCTTGATTTGATAATATCCATCGTAGCCATAGCAAGTCCGGCGCCGTTTACCATACAACCCACATTTCCATCCAGTTTCACGAAATTCAATCCGGCTGCACCGGCTTCCACTTCTGTAGGGTCTTCTTCGGTGAAATCGCGCATGCCCTGCACATCAGCGTGACGGAACAATGCATTATTGTCGATCACGCATTTTGTATCAACGGCAATGATCTTATTATCGCTGGTTTTTAAAACCGGATTGATCTCCAGTAATGAGCAGTCATTTCCAACATATGCATTATACAGTCCGGTGACGAATTTGACCATATCCTTAAATGCATCTCCGGTAAGCCCGAGGTTAAATGCGATCCTCCTTGCCTGAAATGCCTGTATCCCGACAGTCGGGTCCACCCATTCCTTATGCAGTTTTTCGGGCGCATGTTCTGCCACTTCCTCAATATCCATCCCGCCCTCGGTGGAATAAACGATCACATTTTTGCTTTTATCGCGGTCGAGCAAAACGCTCATGTAAAATTCCTTGGTTTCGGTTGGCCCGGGATAATATACATCCTGCGTAACCAGCACTTTATGAACGGTTTTGCCTTTTGGTCCCGTTTGCGGTGTTACCAAAGTAGCACCCAGGATTTTTTCTGCCTTTTCATACACTTCATCCAGATTTTTAGCCACTTTCACGCCCCCGGCTTTTCCGCGGCCGCCTGCATGGATCTGTGCCTTCACCACCCAGATAGTTGTTCCGGTTTTTTCCTGTAATTGCCTTGCTGCCTCAACGGCCTGTTCGGGCGTATCAACAGGTATTCCTTCCTGGATCTTAACACCATATTTTTTGATCAATTCCTTGCCCTGATATTCGTGAAGATTCATGTGCTGATAATTTTTGGCAAATATAAGGATCAGTATACTGAAGTCGGGAATCCCCGGATGTATATTCGTGTTTCGGTATCTCTTACAGCGCAGCCGGAATCATCTGCTCTATACTCATCAATTTGTCATATTCCCGGAGTTTTCAAAAATCAGCCCGTTACCGCAATAATTTTGTATCCGGATCATCGTTAGTGAAATATGAAACAAGGGGTAATCATTGTAATTATTCTGACAATTGCAGGCAGAATAGATGCGCAAAATATCAAAATGGATCCGGCATCACTTTCCGGTTATTTTATTGCTATGCAAACGCAGACGGAGGATGCGCATTTTTCTTCCGTTTCAGATGGCAGTGTTGCCGGGTATATTGCCAACCCATCCCCTGAAGTGATGCGCGAAATTGTTGTGCAGGAAGACCTGATCGCGGGAAGAACAGGGGAGAAGAAATTTATTTTCTGCGAAGACAGATTTTCATCTGTAAAAGATGCGTTCCGGTTAATTGCACTTGATATCTTCAATAAAAAAGATACGTTCTA
>CAYTFT010000350.1:0-3051 GCA_964437155.1 uncultured Chitinophagales bacterium
TCATTCCGGGTGCCAGGCGATTCAGATACAGGTAGGTTAAAAACATTCCTACTGAAGCGAATAAAACGGTAAGCTCAAACGTGATCGGAATCCATGCCGGCAGCGATAAATAGGGTTTACCACCATAATTGATAGGATAATTATTGGTGGTGATCCACAGGATAAAGGAAAGGGCTGTCAGCGTTCCGGTCGCACCGAAAACATACCCTGCACTGTGTAAACGGGTCATTCTCAAACCCATCGCATCATCCAGGCCATGTACGGGAAAGGGTGTATAACAATCGTGAATTTTCAATCCTTCGGCTCTTACTTTTTTCACCGCATCGATCAAAATAACTTCATCGTCATATAACCCGTAAACTATTTTCTTTGCCATGTGCAAATTGTTATTTATGCGTTGTTAAACTTAATGCTGTTTTTCTTCGTGGTGCAGATGGGGTTGCTCTGTTGCATTTGGTCCCACATACTGATCACCGGCAACTTTCAATATTGATTTTACCTCTGCCACTGCGATCACAGGCGCCACTTTGGCGAATATGAGAAACAGCGTCATAAAGAATCCGATTGTTCCGATA
Organism: uncultured Chitinophagales bacterium; assembly: GCA_964437155.1. Classification (GTDB taxonomy): domain Bacteria; phylum Bacteroidota; class Bacteroidia; order Chitinophagales; family BACL12; genus UBA7236. The sequence continues at coordinate 576 of CAYTFT010000350.1, forward strand.
TAGATGAACATTTCGACGTACGTCGGATAATACATTGTCCAGCTGGACGGAATATAATCTCTGTGTGTAGAGGTTACGATGATTACGAAACGCTCGAACCACATACCTACGTTGATGAAAATAGACATGAAGAAAGTGAACACGATATTGCGGCGTAATTTCTTCACCCAGAATAATTGCGGTGAAACCACGTTGCATGTCATCATTCCCCAGTAGCTCCACCAGTAAGGACCGGTACTTCTGTTAAGGAATGCATATTGTTCATATTGATTCTGTGAATACCATGCGGTGAATAATTCGGTGATATAGGCAACACCCACAATCGATCCTGTGAGGATAATGATCTTATTCATTGATTCAATATGGCTCAGTGTGATATATTCCTGCAGATTAAATACTTTTCTAACCACCAGCATCAGCGTCAACACCATTGCGAATCCGGAAAAGATCGCACCGGCAACGAAATAAGGAGGGAAGATGGTTGTATGCCAGCCGGGGATGACGGAGGTGGCGAAGTCGAAGGATACGATGGTGTGTACTGATAATACAAGCGGTGTAGACAAGCCGGCCAGCACCAGTGAAATCGATTCAAAACGCTGCCAGTTTTTAGCTGTCCCTTTCCATCCGAAACAGAAAATGTTATACATCTTCTTTCTGAAGCCGGAAGCACGGTCACGAACAAGTGCGAGATCCGGGATCAAACCTGTATACCAGAAAACAAGAGATACCGTAAAATAAGTAGAGATCGCAAATACGTCCCATAATAGCGGCGAGTTAAAATTCACCCAGACAGGACCACGGGTATTCGGATAAGGGAAAATGAAAAATGCCAGCCATACACGTCCCATGTGAATGATAGGAAACAAACCGGCGCACATTACCGCGAAGATGGTCATCGCTTCAGCAGATCTGTTTACACCTGTTCTCCATTTCTGACGGAATAATAACAAGATCGCAGAGATCAGGGTACCTGCGTGACCGATACCGATCCACCAAACGAAGTTGGTGATATCCCATGCCCAGCCGACAGTTTTGTTCAGACCCCATAAACCGATCCCGTAGGTGATTGTCAGACCGATCATCACAAAGCCGTTCAGTGCAAGCAATCCAGAAAGCGTGGTTGCTATCATCCAGGCCTTGCTCGGTTTGGCTTCTACAGGAGCGCAAATATCATCCGATATCTGCTTGTAGGTTTTATGACCCTGTATTAATGGTTCCCTTAAAGGTGATACGAACATAATCTCTTAATTAATTTATAAATCCCAATTATTTATAATTAAACAAATTCATAATATCCAAAGCTTCTTCATTGTGGTGGTCGGCTTTGTCTTTATTTCTCACTTTCGTTTTATACATCACAGATGGCAACCAGTGGAATTCTTCCAGGATACCGAATGTGCGTTCATCATTCGCTTCCATCGTCACCATGCTGTTTTCATCGTAATTATTTCCGAAAGTAATTGCATCGGCAGGGCAGGCACTTTGACAAGCTACCCGGAAATCACCATCTTTCAATTCACGATTTTCTTTTTTCGCGGTGAGTTTTGCTTCCTGGATACGCTGCACGCAGAAGGAACATTTTTCAATTACCCCGCGTGAACGAACCGTCACGTCCGGATTCAGAACCATTCTTGTAAGGTCTTCGAGTAATCCCAGATCCTCTGTTCCTTTCGGGTCATTCATATGACCGAATGTATCTGCTGCACCATAGTCAAACCAGTTGAAGCGGCGCACTTTATAAGGACAGTTATTGGCACAATATCTTGTTCCGATACAACGGTTATACGCCATCTGGTTAAATCCTTCAGAACTGTGGTTGGTAGCACCTACAGGGCAAACATTTTCGCAGGGTGCATTTTCACAATGCTGGCAAAGCATAGGCTGGAATACTACTTCCGGGTTTTCCGGATCGCCGGCATAATAGCGGTCGATGCGCATCCAGTGCATTTCGTGCGCACGGATTACTTCATGTTTTCCGACAACCGGAATATTGTTTTCCGCATTGCAGGAAATTACACAGGCGCCGCATCCGACACAGGAGTTCAGGTCTATCGCCATGCTCCAGTTAAAACCGTTCTTTTTACCAAAATAATCAGGATAAAAAGTAACATCTTTCCAGGCTAATGCCTCAGCACGGTCTTCATTTCCTGCAAGCGGATTTGCTTTATATTCTGCAAGTGTTGTTTCTTTTACAATGCGACGCTGACCAAGTCCGTCGTTGAGGCTGAAATGTGTTTGCGTTTGTGCAAGTTTCACATTTTCGCCGGTGGCTTTTACCGTTGCGCCGGAAGCGATATAACTGATGCAATCACCCGAAGCGTCGAGCATCGGGTAAACATTTACGCCAATTCCTTCACCCCCTTTTCCAACTATAGAGCGACCATAACCCAAGGCAACCGATACAGCGCCATATGCTTGTCCCGGCTGAATTGCAACCGGTAATTTCACTTCTTTTCCATTAACCGAAAAAGAGACC
>CAYTFT010000351.1:0-3034 GCA_964437155.1 uncultured Chitinophagales bacterium
AAGTGTTTTTGTTTGTGTGTTCGTCATTGTAAATTGGTAATCCGGTGAACGGAAGATGCCGGATTATTTTTGAATGAACGGAATCTTCACCACTTTGGCCTTCACGGGTTTTTGGCGAATATCTATAAAAATTTCGGAATCGGGGGCGCTGTGCTCAACGGCAACATACCCCAAGCCGATCGCCTTATTCAACGTAGGGCTTTGTGTACCCGATGTAACCTTCCCGATAATGGTATTGTGTGCATCCATGATCGGATAATCATGGCGCGGAATGCCCTTGTCGATCAGCTCAAACCCGACAAGCTTGCGCCTGAGTCCGGACTCTTTACCCGCTACGATCTTTTCCTTCCCCACAAATTCATTATTGGCTGCCTTCAGTTTTGTTATCCAGCCGAGTCCGGCTTCCAGCGGCGAAGTAGTATCATCAATATCATTTCCGTATAAACAGAATCCCATTTCCAGACGAAGGGTGTCGCGCGCAGCAAGCCCGATCGGTTTTATGCCATAAGCCGCTCCGGCTGCAAAAACAGCATTCCAGATATGGACGGCATGTTCTGCCCTGAAATAAATTTCAAATCCTCCTGCACCGGTATAACCCGTTGCAGAAATGAGAACATTATCTACGCCGGCGAATGTATGTTTTGTAAAAGTATAATATCCGATCGCCGAAAGATCGATATCGGTAAGTGACTGTAATGCCTCAATCGCCTTCGGACCCTGCACGGCAAGCAATCCGGTATGATCCGATGTATTATGCATTTCCACACCCTCAGTATTATACTTTGTGATATGGTCCCAGTCCTTCTGAATATTACCCGCATTCACCACCAGCATATAATTACCGTCTTCGAGATGATACACAAGCAGGTCGTCAACGATACCGCCATTTTCATTCGGCATGCAACTGTATTGTGCCTTTCCCGGTTCCAGCGTATATACATCGTTGGTGGTGACTTTCTGGATCAGCGCCGCAGCTCCTTCACCTTTCAAAATGAATTCCCCCATATGGCTCACATCGAAAACACCTACGGCATTTCTTACGGTGTTGTGTTCCTCATTAATTCCCGAATAAACGATAGGCATTTCATAGCCTGCAAAATCGGCCATTTTTGCGCCGAGATCTTTATGTATCTGGTTGAGAGCGGTAAGTTTTGACATGGGCGCAAAGATAGGGCTTGCAACGATAATTTGACACGCAGCAGTAAGCCTATGAAATTGTTTTCAGAAATTTGCAGCATGAAACTGAAAGATCCTATTTCGCTGCAGGAATGTGCCGGCTGGTTAAACTGTACATTTTCCGGCGATGCGAACGCGATGATCACGGGCATCAACGAAATTCATAAAGTGGAAGCCGGGGATATCACATTCGTCGATTTTCAGAAATATTATAATGCGGCATTGCAGTCCGCCGCAACTTTTGTGATTATTAATAAGGAGGTTGAATGCCCTGCGGGGAAAGGACTCATTTTCAGTGATGATCCGTTTCGCGATTATATCAGATTGGTGAACCGTTTTTCCCCTTTTGAACCCTCTTTAAAAAACATCAGCGACACTGCGGCGATCGGCGAAGGCACCCTGCTTTTTCCAGGTGTTTATGTGGGAAATAATTGTGTGATAGGAAAGAATTGTATTCTGCATCCGAATGTTGTGATTTATGATAATTCCGTCATCGGGGATAATGTGGTGATCCACGCGAATACTACTATTGGTTCCGATGCATTTTATTTTAAAAACAGAAAAACGCATTTCGATAAAATGATCAGTTGCGGACGCGTGATCATTGAAAACGATGTGGAGATCGGATCCGGATGTACGATAGATAAAGGGGTAAGCGGAGATACGATCATCGGCGAAGGAACAAAATTCGATAATGCGATACATATCGGTCACGGCGTGGTGATCGGTAAAATGTGTTTATTCGCAGCCGGTGTTATGATCGGCGGTAAAACGGTGGTTGGAAATAATGTAACCATGTGGGGACAGGTGGGTGTTTCCAAAACATTACATATCGGAGATAATGTTACCATTCTGGCGCAGAGCGGAGTCGATAAAGATCTTGAAGGTGGCAAAGTGTATTTCGGTGCACCTGTGATGGAGGCGCGCAAAAAATGGAAGCAGATGGGCGCGTTGAATATGATGGTGGAAGAATGGGAGAAGGGGAGGAAATAATGTGATAATGTGCTAATTAGCAAATCATCATTACAAGGCTTCGCTTTCAATTGTGAAAAAATACACCCGATATAAAATTGGCTGGTGGATCGCACTTGTTTTCAGCACTATCGTTTTTGTTTTGTTGCTAAAGGACACGATCGAATATGGTCCGGGTTTTTTACTGGTCCCCGATATCAACAACCGCCACAGCCGATTTAATTTAGGACCGCCCATGCTGTCGGGATTGCTGGTGAGTTTTGTGATGATAATACTTTCTGTGCTAAATATATTTTATTGGAACAAACCCGGGTCAAAAAAATAATTCATTCAGAATAAAATATACATTCATTATGAGACAAAATTTTTCTTCCGGTGCAAAATGGGAATCCATTGTTGGCTATTCACGTGCCGTTAAAGTAAACGGACAGTTATTTATTACAGGTACCGTGGCAGTGGATGAAAACAATAATCTTGTAGGGGGTGATGATGCGTATTTACAGACGAAATTTATTTTACAAAAAATAGAAGCCGTTTTACAACAATGCGGCGCGGAAATGAAAGATGTGGTGCGCACGCGTATGTTTGTCACCGATATTTCGCGATGGGAAGAATACGGCAGGGCACATGGTGAGTTTTTTTCTGCAATTAAGCCATGCACCACCATGGTAGAAGTATCCGGGCTCATCGCCCCGGAGTATCTGATTGAGATCGAAGCAGATGCCGTTATTGATTGAGCTGGCTACCGGATTTTATCGCCGGATTTTTCGCTGAATGCATGCATCCCGTAGTTTGATTTTTCCTGCAGGGTACGCTGGCAAAAGGTTGCACGCTTATTATTCATCTCCCGGCAAGTTCTTTTCTGATCTTGCTTAAAAATTCCGGA
>CAYTFT010000352.1:0-3032 GCA_964437155.1 uncultured Chitinophagales bacterium
AATCCGTTTCAGGCAGAAATTGACTCCGCCTGCGAACTGATAGATTTCTGGCGATTCAATGTCGAATTTATGACACAGGTTTACAGCGATCAGCCCGAGAGCCTGCCTTCCATGTGGAACCGCATGGAACACCGCGCCCTGGAAGGATTCGTATTCGCTTTGTCCCCGTTTAATTTTACTTCCATAGGCGGCAACCTCCCCACCGCTCCGGCAATGATGGGTAATACTGTCGTCTGGAAAACCGCCAATACCCAGATCTATTCTGCCTGGGTGATCATGGAGATCCTGCGGGAAGCCGGATTGCCCGATGGCGTAATAAACCTCGTACATGTGAGCGGCAGCGAAGCAGGAAAAGTGATCTTTGCGCACCCCGATTTTGCAGGGATCCATTTTACCGGGTCAACAGAGGTTTTTCGTACGATCTGGAAAACGATCGGCGATAATATTGCCATCTATAAAAGCTATCCGCGCATTGTGGGTGAAACAGGCGGAAAGGATTTTGTCATTGCACATAAAAGCGCAAATGCCAGGGCAGTGGCGACAGGCCTCAGCCGCGGAGCATTTGAATTTCAGGGACAGAAATGTTCTGCTGCCAGCAGGGCGTATATTCCATCCAACCTCTGGCCCGATGTGAAAAAATATCTGCAGGAAGATCTCGCTTCCATGAAAATGGGTGTGATCGATGATTTTTCGAATTTCATCAATGCAGTCATCGACGAAAAGGCGTTTGATTCAATTTCCGGATATATCGCTAAAGCGAAAGCCGACGGGCAGGAGATCATCGCGGGCGGTAATTATGATAAAACGGGCGGTTATTTTATCGAACCTACCGTGATCGTTGCAAAGGATCCGGATTACCGTACTATGTGTGAGGAGATATTCGGACCTGTTCTCAGCATTCATGTTTATGATGCTGAAAAATGGGAGGAGACACTTGCCATTGTCAACAGCACATCACCTTATGCACTTACGGGAGCCGTGTTTTCAAATGACCGATATGCAATTGTTACCGCAACCAATGCATTGCGCCATGCGGCAGGTAATTTCTATATTAATGATAAACCGACAGGAGCGGTGGTGGGACAGCAGCCGTTTGGCGGCGCAAGGGCGTCGGGTACGAATGATAAGGCAGGCTCAATTCTGAATTTGTTGCGATGGACCTCGCCGCGTACGATTAAAGAAACATTTAATCCACCAACCGACTACCGGTACCCGTTTTTAAATGAGGAATAATTAATTACTTTTGGAAGATGATTAAGAAGGGCAGCTGCAGAAAGGTCTTTTTTACATTGTTTTTTATCGGATCCGTTATGTGCACCCACGCACAGTATATTGCAGTGGATGATGTTTTATTCTTCAACGAAGATGATCCTGCCACACCGATCAATGTGATCGGAAATGATATCAATACAACCGGTGTTCTCGAAGTTGCAGTCACAATTACGGGATTGCCTTCACACGGTGATGCATTTGTCGACGGCTTTACCGATGAGATTGTTTATACACCTGATCCTGATTATTTCGGCCTCGACATTCTTACGTATCAGGCTTGTTCGGTAGAAGCAATTCCGGAATGCGGAACTGCACAGGTATTTATTTATATGGATACAATTCCTGATTTTCCGATCGCGGCAGATGATGAGATCAATACCTTCATCAACGTACCTGTAACTATCGAACCATTGCTGAACGATATTGACGTCGATAATCAGGGAATTGAACTTGCCATTATTTCAGATGCATCGCATGGTGCTACTACCATTACCGGCGGTGAAAATATTTTTTATGAACCCTTCGCAGATTATTACGGAGATGATATTATAGAATACACTGCGTGTAAAATTGATGACCCGGTGCATTGTGATACAGCAGAAATTACGGTGCATGTGCTTTCCACAAATTTTAATGCTCCCGTTGCTGTGGCCGATACCTTTGAAGTTTTTCTCGGAGTGAGTTATGAAGAAGATGTATTATGGAATGATACCGATGGCGACGGTGATGATCTTATCCTTTCCAGTATTTTCGGTGCCTCGATTGTAGGAACAGTTTCCATAAATGAAAATAATACAATGGAATATACGGGCAATGAGCTCGGATGGGATGTATTTAAATATCTTGTTTGTGATGATAATGCGCCGTCGCTTTGTGATACCGGACTCATTTATATGCGGGTGGTGGAATCACCTGTGTCGGGTGAAGTCGTACATGTCCATAATTCTTTTTCCCCCAACGGTGATAATATTGATGACTTTCTTGAAATAGACGGTATCGAATATTTTGATAAATACAACATCAGCATTTACAATCGCTGGAGTTCACTTATTTATGAAGGTGGAAATGGTGATCCCATGTGGGACGGAAAATCAAACGCAGGTTATTTTGTTACCAACGGCGACGTTCCTGAAGGCACCTATTATTATGTGCTGAAGATCGTGGGCGTGCCGGATCCCATGTATGGATTTATAGTATTAAAACGATGAAAGAAAAAATACGGATCATTCTACTAACCGGAGCCATTGTGTTTTTGCAGATGAAAACATGGGCGCAGGATCTGCCGCTGTTTGATCAGTATCAGTTCAATCAGATGGTAATTAATCCGGCATACGCCGGAAGCAGAGATGCGGTGGAAGCGAATTTTTTCGCACATAACCAGTCTGTCAATATCCTTGGCGCGCCTTCAACGCAATCGTTCACATTGCATTCTCCGTTTGCAAATGATAAGATCGGCCTCGGACTTAAATTATACCACGACATGATCGGCGTCACAAATAATACATCAGCTGCGCTGGATTATGCTTACCGGATGCATTTGAGTGATAAACTCGTGCTTGCTCTTGGCCTGGAGGCTTCCCTGAATACGTATAGAATAAATTACGCTAAACTCGACGGATTTAAAGATCATGATCCGACATTTACCGAAGGTTCTGAAAATTATATGAAGCCGAATTTCGGCGCCGGTGGTTATTTACAGGGAAGAGTATTTTATCTGGGACTTTCCAGCGTTTCACTGATCGGATTTAATGGTGATGCTG
>CAYTFT010000353.1:0-3028 GCA_964437155.1 uncultured Chitinophagales bacterium
ACAACAAACAGATCGTCCTGTCGTAATACTTCGGCGATACTTTTAAAATCATCCCAGTCGGTGAACTCACTGTACTCCGCCTGAATGTTGAAATTTTTATTGTTGATCGCATCAATGATCTCGAGGGTTTTGCGTTCGCCCCAGAAAATACATCCTGCGCCCACTTGTTGTGATAATTGTCTGATCCCTTCCAGCCACCTGAAAAAACCGGATTCGAATTCAGCATTGGGCGGCATCAGAATAGCAATGCGGTTGAAAGTGTTGAGCGGATGCGTGATCTTGCTCACCCATAACATCTGTTCATTTGCATGTATGATATTCTGCATGAGCGAACCGAAAATGCGGTCGGCTGTCGATATTTTTTCATGCCAGCCCAGCACTACTTCCGTGATCGCAAGTTCTTTTATCGCACGCGAAATGCCGGATACAATATTTACATCGACACGTGTTAAAACCTGCACTGCTGTATCGGCAGATGTAATATGTTCGGCGGCTCTTTCCAGCGTTTTTTTACTGTGTATGATCTTCTCGCGAGCATCATTGTCATCTTCCACCACGGCAAGCGGATAAATAGGTTCCTTTGAATCGGGATTACGGATGAGTAATGCAAGATCGAGGAGGGTGCGTGCCGATTCGGGATTGCCCACCGGAACGAGTATCCGTTCAATGCGCTCCGGCTCCGTATTTATCTTGCCGCTGTTTGCGATCACATAATTACGACCGGCAGCTTCGGTGACAAACGAACTGACGAGGCAGCTCACCAGAATAACGATGATGGTGCTGTTCAGAATTGTTTCATTCAATAACCCGAGATCGTAGCCCACCAGAATAATTGCCAGTGTTGCTGCAGCATGTGCAGTGCTTAATCCGAAAATGAGATTTTTTTCATTCCGCGTATAGCGAAAGATCACCTGTGTAAGAAATGCAGCGAGATATTTTGTGAAAATTGCCACGCCAACAAGAACAGCGGCGATATATAAGGCATAATTGCCGGTAAAGAAAACATGCAGGTCAATTATCATCCCCACATTTATCAGAAAGAACGGGATGAAAATATTATTTCCCGTAAATACGATGCGGTTTTTTAAGGTGGACTGATGTGGAATTAATTTATTCAGCGCAATGCCGGCGAGAAATGCGCCGATGATATGTTCGAGTCCGGCGAGCTGCGATAAAAATGCCGCAAAAAATACAAGTGTGAGAACGAAAATAAATTGTGATCCGCCTTCACCTTCCAGTTTTCTGAAAATCCATTTCGATATAAGCGGAAACAGATATAATACAATAAAGGCAAATAAAATAACCGACACGATCAGACGGATCCAGAAAGACTCGTTGGTTTTATCCATCGCAAAATTTGTAACCACCGAAAAAAGTAATAACACGAGTGTATCGGTGATGATTGTTCCCCCGACAGTGATAGCGACGGGCCGTGAACGCGTTATACCCAGCCGGTTTACGATCGGGTAGGCGATGAGTGTTTGTGTTGAGAACATACTTGCGGTAATGAGCGCAGGTATCTGATCGAGGTGTAAAATAAATTTACATACCGTGTAACCGATAATAAACGGGACAGCGAACGTGAGGATCCCGAATGCAGAACTTGCAATGCCGTTTTTTTTGAACCCGTTCATGTCCATCTCCAGTCCGGCGAGAAACATGATATACAATAATCCTACGGTGCCGAATAAAACGATGGCGCCATCGCGCTCGAGGAGGTGAAATCCGTGCGGACCAATTATAATTCCCGCAATGATCATTACGACGATGCTGGGAATCCTTAAATTATTAAGTAAAACCGGGGAGATGAGAATAATAAATAATACGATGGAAAAAATAATGACCGGCTCCCTGAAAGGAGTGGAGAGGTCAACCAGCAGCGGCATCCATGTTCCCATTCAGCCGCAAAGATAGGGTTAATTCAGCCGGATATATATGTATCAGAAATGTTTTCGTCGTCCGGTATGCCGGCAGGTTTATCCGGTGTCTTATCTCTTACGAATAATATCACGGCCACAGCCAATGTAAATGCATAACTGCCTGATACGATCCAGAGATAAGGGTCGGAAAGACTTTCCGGAAAAGGTTTATTACGCAGATAGAAAAGAAATAATGTCAGCCAAACTAAAATACTTCCGCATACAATAAGAACCAGCCGTTTAATAAATATTCCTGTTTTCTTCGCATCAAGGCAGAGCATTAAAACCAAAAATAATACGAGTGCTGCCAGACTCTGGTATCCCGAAATAAACAGGATAAATAGTATTGCACTAAACATGTGACCTTCAAAGCCATCTGCGATTGTCATTACACAGCAAAATACCAGGCTTCCGGCGATCAGTGTTATCAGCCAGATTTTTACAGACAGCCAGATTGAATTTTCCATCAGTACAAATTCTGATCAGAGAAAAAGACAAACTTCTCAAAGAAATAATAACTGAAGGTGATAATAATTGTTGCAGCGGCATATGCGATCAGGATCCATTGCCAAACATTATTGCGCACTTCCACATCTACGAGTACATTATCATTATCGGCCGAATACTGCATATGCATCATTGCTTTGATATTTATGAACAGCGTCATCACCGGTAAACCGATCATGATCATAATGGTAAAAATGGAAGAGATACGGTCCACCGGCAGCATGATCTCCTGCACGATGAGCGGTTTCTCAAAAAAAACAGCCAGCGCAACACCCAGCCAGTATAAAGAGGGTGGGGCCATGAGGATCGATCCGGCGGTGAGGGCGAATTTTTCGGGCGTCAGCGTTTTTGGTTGCTTCATATTGATTATCATTTTGATGTTTTTTTTCAGAAGTATTAGAGGCAATGAAAGTGTAGATCACCCAGATACTGACACAGTACGGAAGAAAATTGATGAGCGTATCGCTCACCGAATGGGAGTGGCGGTCGATCGCTGCAAAAAACTGCATCAGCGCTCCGGCGCAAACTGCCGTGATCGCCCATCCTGCGGCTGTTACAGGCACATAGAACCAGCCTTGTTTATGGAAGAGTTGCATACAGTT
>CAYTFT010000354.1:0-3028 GCA_964437155.1 uncultured Chitinophagales bacterium
AACATAAAAGAAGTAAATATAATCATCACCGACATCACCGGAAAAGTCATCTATTCAGCTGCTTCGTTAAACGCAAAAAAAACGGAAATCAACACCAGTAATTTTGCAGAGGGGATGTATATGGTGCAGGTGAGGGCTGATGATTTTGTTGAAACAAAAAAAGTGATGGTTATGAAATAAATTTTATTCCATTTATTATGAAATCAACCTTCTACCTCATCATTTTTTCGCTGTCATTGGTACTTTCAACTTTTAACAATGCTTATGCACAGGCACCAAGCTGGATTTGGGCAAATCGCATTGGTGCAACAGACCTTGATTATGGCAACTTTATAAAGACGGATGACTCAGCCAATGTTTACACAACAGGTGTTTACTCAGGCACTGTTGATTTTGATCCCGGATTAGGCACATTCATTCTTACTTCATCAGGATTTTATGATATCTTCATATCAAAGTTAGATGTTTCAGGTAATTTTATTTGGGCCAAATCTATTGGAGGCGTTAACGGATTTGGTGAGGCCTATTCTTTAGCGGTTGATTCAACGGGCGATGGTAATATTTTAATTACCGGATATTTTTTTGGCGAAATTGACTGTGATCCCGGGCCGGGCATATTTAATTTAACCTCTGTCAATGGTGGTTTTATAACTTTTATAGTTAAGCTGACCCGTGATGGCAATTTGGTGTGGGCTAAGATGATTGGAGGAACTGTTGACAACAACTTTGGCACAACCATAAATACCGATGCCACCGGGAATGTTTATGCTGGGGGATATTTTGCCGGCACCGCTGATTTTGATCCCGGTCCGGGAACAAATATTCAATCATCAGCAGGCTATTTTGACGCCTTTGTTGAAAAACTTGACAGTGCGGGTAATTTTATCTGGGTAAAAACTTTTGGTGGAATGGTGGATGATAAAATTACATCAATAGCAATCAGTACGTCCGGGCATCTTTATATAACCGGTTCCTTTATGGATGTGGTTGATTTTGATCCAGGCCCTGGCGTAGCGAATTTAACTTCTGCGGGTAATGATGATATTTTTATTTCGAAGCTCCATGCCAACGGTAATTTCATCTGGGCTAAAAAGATGGGTGATGGAAATCTGGATGGAGGAACTTCAATAGCAATTGACGGAAACGAAAATATATATACCACAGGTTATTTTGGAGACACCCCCGATTTTAATCCGGGTACCGGAACAGCGTATTTAACATCATCAGGATTTGAAGATGTTTTTATTTCCAAATTAGACAGTGCCGGAAATTTTTTATTGGCAAAAGCAATTGGCGGACCTGACAATGGAGATTTTAGCACATCCATTGGAATTGATGCATCGGGCAATATTTACTCGTACGGATATTTTTTTTCAAGCAATGTGGATTGTGATCCTGGTTCAGGGGTTTACTATTTAAATAATACGGCCCCCAATTATTCTGATGTTTTTATTTCAAAATTTAATCCAACAGGAAATTTAGTTTGGGCAATAAAGTTAATCGGAGCGGAAAACGAGTACGGTCAATCCATGACCGTTAATGCAGCGGGTGATTTATTGGCAACCGGATATTTTTTCAGTCCTGTCCTAACCATCGATTCCATAAACCTTACCAATGCCAATGCAGGCTCAGCCGATTTATTTATTACAAAGTTATCTTCCTGTAATACTGCCTCCTTAATCACAGCAACAAGTTGTGGAAGTTACACCTCACCCAGCGGAAATTATACGTGGACCTCCTCCGGCAGTTACATTGATATACTGGCTAATGCCACGGGGTGCGATAGTATTATCACCATTAACCTTACCATTATTTTGGTTGACACTTCGGTAACACAAAGTGGAAATTCGCTCCTTGCAAATGCTGCAGGATCCTCCTATCAGTGGCTCGATTGCAACAATGGTTTTGCCCTGATCAACGGGGCAACCAATCAGACCTTTCTCCCGGCCACAACAGGCTATTACGCAGTGGCCATTACACAAAACGGTTGCACCGATACCTCATTTTGCCATGCTGTAACAGGAGTAGGCATGAATGAAACACCAGATGAAAATAGCCTGACTGTTTTTCCCAACCCCGCCAATGACTTATTGCTGATCAGCTATCCATTATCAGCCGGTAAAGCAGCTATCACCACCATCACCGACATTACAGGAAAAATGATATATATAAAGAAGGAGTCAAATACTCATCAGATAGTGGTCAACACAAGTGATTTTGCCAATGGAGTTTATCTGGTGCAAATTCAAACAGCGGAATTTAGTGCAGCCAAAAAGGTGATAATTATCGAACAATGAAAAACCAAATACATAATGAGAAGGACCATTCTATTCCTTGCAGCCTTTGCGTTGTTCACATTCATGAGCCAGGCACAAACCGTTACAGATATTGACGGCAATGTGTATGATACGGTTCATATAGGCACACAAATATGGCTCAGGCCAAACCTGAAAGTAACGCATTACCTGAATGGCGACCCCATACCCAATGTTACCGATAGTGCCCTTTGGTATAATTTAACCTCCGGAGCATATTGCGATTATGATAATGATTCCAACAATGCTGATGATTACGGACGGTTGTATAATTGGTATACCGTGAATGATCCGCGGGGAATAGCCCCGTTGGGATGGCATGTTCCAACCTATGAAGACTGGGACACGCTCCAGATCTTTCTTGGTTATGATCTGGTTGCCGGGGGTAAACTGAAAGAGATGGGGACAGCACACTGGATGGCTCCGAATACGGGCGCTTCTGATGAATATGATTTTACGGCCCTGCCCGGAGGTCAGCGTGCCGACTCCATTTATTCAGGAACGTTTTCAGAAATTACGCAACAGGGATATTGGTGGTCCTCTTCTGAAATGGATACCGTTTATCCCTGGGGTGTAAATATTTCTTACAATTCCGAAGGGTTTACAAATTGGGCGGCATCAACCAGAAAATCAGGCTTTTCAATCAGGCTAATCAATGATCTTCCTTTGGATATTTATGAGATTAATAAGAGTGACTGTTTCAATATCTATCC
>CAYTFT010000355.1:0-3027 GCA_964437155.1 uncultured Chitinophagales bacterium
TTATGCCATCGCTAACGGTAGCAGTAAGAGAACGGTTTCGGCAAATGAGATCGCCGGAGGAAATGCAAAAATGGCGTACTCAACGGTTGCTACATGCTTTAATCCGGCAGGCAGCGGAACGCAAATGATCGCGTTGGATCCTGGTTCCTGTATTTTGCTGCCGGTTACAATGGTTGCGTTCACAGGAGAGTACCAGAGTCTCACGGGTGAAGTAAACCTGGACTGGATCACAGCAACCGAATTCAATACCGATCAGTTTATCATTGAAAGATCTGTTGACGGAATACATTTTTCTGCAATCGGCGCCGTTATGGGATCCGGCAGTTCTAACTCGGTTAATAATTATCAGTTCCGCGATGGTAATCCGGTTTTCGGATTAAATTATTACCGGTTGCGGCAGGATGATTTTAATGGTGCATTTATGTATTCCAATGTTGTTGTTATTGATGTGGAAGATCCGGATATTATGATCTCCATTCAACCGAATCCGGTGCATGATCTTCTTGCGATTGATTTGAATGGATTTACAGATGAAGCCTATTCTGTAACCTTCACGGATATTACCGGACGACAGGTTTATTTCCGCCAGGTTGTTCCCGCCGGACCCGAAAACGATCTCCTGGTACCGGTGAGTGCATTGAAAAATGGCATGTATATAATCCGCATTGAAAGTAAGCTGTTCTCTTTCACGGGAACGGTCATTAAAAATTAATTCCCGCTTATTTAAATTCTTATTTACCACTTACCTTCGGCACATATCTGCAATTTGCCCGAAATTCCACCATACGAATCAGCCCCCGGAAGGGGACTCAACGCAAGGTCATCCATACAGGCCCGACTGGATTATCTGAAGGATAAAGGAATTGAAACCGGACAACTCAGCCGCTATTTTATTGACAGGGAGGATATTAAAAATAAGATCGAATCATTTATCGGTTCTGTTGAAATTCCTGTAGGACTTGTGGGGCCGCTTTTATTCAAAAATGGTGCTGATTATGAAATGGTGCATTGCGCTGCTGCAACACTGGAAGGGGCACTTATCAGCAGCATGAACCGTGGCGCTAAAACAGTGAGCTTAAGCGGTGGATTTACTGCAGAAGTGAAACACCAGAAAATGGTGAGGGCTCCGTTGTTTATTTTGCCTGATGCAGAAATTGCAAACGTATTTATGGAATGGCTGCAGAAAAATAAGGATCAGATAAAACAGGTGGCGGGTAATTATTCGAATCATGCAAAGTTGCTGGAATTGCTGCCCGTTGGTATCGGCAAACATGTGCACGTAAAATTTATTTATACCACCGGAGATGCAGCCGGACAAAACATGACAACTACTTGCACGTGGCATGCGATGCAGTGGATCGTTGAGCATTTTGAAAAGGAAAGCGGTGTAACAATAGAACATTATATAATTGAAGGAAACGGAAGTTCAGATAAAAAGGTGAGCCGTTTTCTGATAGACAACGGTAGAGGCATTCATGTTACAGCCAGAGCAGATTTAAAGGAAGAAGTTTTACATAAAATTTTGCGCACAACATCCGCAGATATTCTTCGCTATTTTGAACCTTCCCGGAAAATAACAGAAATGGATGGTATGCTCGGGTTTAATATTAATGTGGCGAATGCAGTTGCTTCCATATTTGCTGCAACGGGCCAGGATTTGGCCTCTGTGCACGAATCATCACTGGGTATTTTAGAATTGCAGCCATCAGATGCCGGCCTCTCTGTTGCACTCACATTACCCGCACTCGTTATCGGTACGGTGGGTGGCGGAACATCCGTTGCTGCACAAAATGAAGCGTTGCACATAATGGGCTGCGCCGGTCAGGATAAGGTATTTCGCTTCGCCAGCCTGATCGCAGGATTTGCCCTTTCACTGGAGATTTCAACGTATGCTGCCATCGTGAGCGGTGAATTTGCAAAAGCACATGAAAAGCTCGGCAGAAATAAACCTGTGCAATGGCTGACGAAAAATGAATTGGATAAAAAATTTCTGTATGCAGGATTATATCAGTTGCCTGATCAGAATAATATTGCCGAAATAAGTATACTTTCCGAATCACTCGAAAATGGAATACTCACAAATATTACACAGCGCGTGAACAGAAAGCTCATCGGCTTTATTCCATTCGATGTTATTTATCATTCCGGGATCACCAGATCAGTTCTGTGTAAATCGAAAGCACTCGATATCGAAGTGATAAAAGGACTGCACATGATGGCTGCATCAGTGGACCCGCAACTTTCTGACCTGATTTATCAGTATAAAGATCATCTTGAATATGCCTTCACACATACGAAGGAAATACTGATCAACAGGGCACTCGCCAATTTTGATCAAACATTCATTCCGGCATTTTATGGTGATATAATAAATGAGGAGCGGGAAATATATCTCCTGTTTCAGGAATTATTAAATAAGGAAGAACTGCTTTGTATTGATGCGGAAAACAGGCCGGAGATCTGGACGGAAGCATTGATACAGGGATGTATGCAGGCGATCCATCATTATCATGTGTTTTTCAACCGTGATCAATTAAGGGGAATACCCGAAAATATTATTCGGTTTGAGCCATGGAAGGCATTGCCGCTTTATAAAAAAATGATCTCCATTATGCTTGCCGAATCCGGGTCCGGCGACTGGATGATCCTGCAATCATTTGCAGATTCCATCGGAACAGAAAGAGCAGAATTGCAACTGCCGGAAACGCTTGTTCATAACGATTTCAATCCCAGAAATGTAGCCATTCGCAAGAACGGGACGCCCTCTATTTATGACTGGGAACTCGCCATGATCAATATTCCACACCGCGATATTGTCGAATTTCTCACATTTGTATTTGAAGAAAATTTTGATGCGCAAAGGATGCACGCAATACTTGCATTTCATTTTCGGCTATCCCGGGCAGCATGGCCGGACTTTACCAATGCACAGTGGAAGAAAGGTTATGTGGTTGCATTGAAAGAATTTCTTGTTACAAGGGCAAGCTTTTATAAGGTGGCTGAAATACTTATGAAGCTTAAATTTGC
>CAYTFT010000356.1:0-3013 GCA_964437155.1 uncultured Chitinophagales bacterium
AACTTTAAACCTTAAACCTTAAACCTTAAACCTTTATAGTTTCACGCAGAGGATAGAATAATACTTGCAGAGGAGCAGAGGGCGCAGAGGTTTCTGGCGAAACTTGTAATAAAGGGAATTCATTTTCAAAACAAAACATTCAACTTTAAACTTTAAACCTTAAACCTTAAACCTTAAACCTTTCAAACCTTTCAAACCTCAAACTCTTCTATATGAAAAAATTATTCACCATCCTGACCTTTGCTTTAATAGCAGCAACAGGTTTTACACAAGGCCCTCCCGGTCCGCCGCCCGGAATGGATGACGACAAGATCGAAGCATTGCGCATTGCATTCCTTACAAAATACCTTGAGCTTACAACAGATGAGGCGCAAAAATTCTGGCCGGTATTTAATCAGATGCATACTGAAATGAAAGCAATTAGCGAAAAGGAGGAAAATCTGAAGAACGGTAAAAGCATCAATGACATGACCGATGAGGAATTGACAAAACTGATCAATTCCCATTTTGAAAATGAACAGAAAATGCTGGACCTGAAAAAGAAATATGCTGAAGAATTTAAAAAGATATTACCCCTGCGCAAAGTGGCTTTATTGTCAGACGCTGAAAATGCATTCAAGCGCGAAATGATAAAGCATGCAAAGGAACGACAAGGTCCGCCTCCCGGTGGTCCCGGCGGTAACAAGCCCGGTGAGGGCGGCCCTCCGGCACATGAATAAATTTTCAGAATTTGGTCACAACAAAAAAACCGCCGGTCATTCGGCGGTTTTTTATTTCCTGTAATGGCAGGATAAATTAATTAATAAATGTTTTCTTCGTGAAAGTACCTTTCCCCGTTATCACCAGAATAATATAATTCCCGCCTGAAAAAGACTGCATGTCAATTGTTGTGGTTTGTGATAGCATACCGGTTTCAAAAACATTTTGACCCGTAATGGAAAACACCCGGATAAGTCCGTTAGCAATACCGGCATTATTTATTACCGCGACAGTCTGATCAAAGCTGTAAACGGAAACAGATCCTTCAGGTAATTCTGCAATTGCACTGCTGGTGGTAGAGCCTGCAAGAATTTCAAGGTCAGCGTACATTTCATATGCATAATCCAGAATCGTAATCTGTGCAGGAGCAATATCTGCCGAAAGGCGTACCCATCCGTAATGCACTGCATCATCTTTCAAAAAACGAATGCCGAGATATCCTTCTCCCGCTGCAGGAAATTGCCCTAATACCTCACCATAATAATTGGATGCCATAACGGCGCTATTATTATAACTCGGATAACTCAGCCAGGGACCGGATGTTCCAACCGGATCACCCGCTGCAAGATGGCTCGCATATCCGTAAAACGTGCCGGCATATCCCATGATCATATTCGATGCATTACCGATACTCAGCGCTTGTACATAACCGAAAACCGAAGCAAAGGACCACGGATTTGTTCCTGTTGCAGAGGAAACGGAGCCCGCAACAAAATGAAAATCAAATGTCCCGTCCCCATCAATATCGAGGTCAAATGTTGCCCCGATATCGATTGTTGTATCTGCAATATCCGTATAAAGCACTTCGGCCTCACTGTTTTTACCCGTCAGAATCAACGCTGCCATGGCAGAATATGCAGCCAGATGATGTGCCTTTCCGTTTCCGGTTCTTTTCCTCATGTATTAATTATTTAAGGGTGTAAAAGTAGGAAAAAACAGGCTTTCCCGTCTGCGCCAAACACGACTGCCTTTCTTATCTTTGCCGGAAAAAAGCAACTATGGCAATTATACGTTCATTCATGGGTTTGCGCCCGACAAAGGAATTAGCTGCAAAAGTGGCAAGCAGGCCTTATGATGTTTTAAACAGTGAGGAAGCGAGAGAGGAAGCAAAGGGAAACGATGTTTCTTTTTTGCATGTATGTAAAAGCGAGATCGACCTTCCGGAAGATATCGATCACTATGCCGAAGCGGTATACCAGAAAGCAAAGGAAAATCTGCAGAAATTTATTGCGGAGGGTATTTTAGTGCAGGATAAAGAGCAATGTCTGTATGTGTATCAGCAGATCATGCCGGTAAAACAACTCGATGGCAGGACACGTATGCATAAGCAGATCGGACTCGTTGCCAACAGCAGCATTGAAGATTATTTTAATGATATCATCAAAAAACATGAATTTACGCGTCCCGAAAAAGAAAATGACAGGATCAAACATATGGCAACATTGCAATGCCATCCCGAACCCGTGTTTCTTACCTATCCTGATGTGCCGGAGATCGACCTGATCATTAATTCCATTGTTACGAACGATACGCCCGCTTATGATTTTACGGCGGATGATGGCATTCAGCATACGTTCTGGGTAGTGGATAATATCGGACATGTATTTTCACTCATCCGCATGTTCGAAAAATTTGTTCCTTACACATACATTGCGGATGGACACCACAGAAGTGCTTCGAGTGCAAAGGTGGGAAAAGCAATCGCTGAAAAAAATCCGCACCATACCGGTGAAGAAGAATATAATTTCTTTTTGAGCGTGATCTTTCCGGCAAGTCAATTAATGATCATGGATTATAACCGGGTGGTAAAAGATCTCAACGGACATTCGACGCAGGAGGTAATGGATAGGATTGCGGCAAAATTCGACATGGAAAAAACTGCAGGTATTTATAAACCGGAAGGGTTGCATCATTTTGGTATGTATCTCGGCGGACAATGGTATAAACTCACTGCAAAGGAAGGAACCTATAATGATCAGGATCCGATCGATGTGCTCGATGTCACCATTTTAAGTAATCATATTCTCGATCCGGTACTGGGCATTAAAGATCAGCGCACCGATAAACGCGTTGATTTTGTCGGCGGGATCAGAGGGCTCGGTGAACTGGAAAAACGCGTAAACAGCGGTGAAATGGCTATTGCCTTCAGTTTATACCCCGTTTCCATTCAGCAACTCATCAACATCGCCGACAGCGGTAATGTAATGCCGCCAAAAAGCACGTGGTTTGAACCGAAACTGCGCAGCGGACTCGT
>CAYTFT010000357.1:0-2996 GCA_964437155.1 uncultured Chitinophagales bacterium
CAGACTTAGGATCTGGCGCCGCGAGGCATGGGGGTTCGAGTCCCTCCACCCGCACACCTGCTTAAAACCGGTAAATGAACTTTAGAGCGGCATTTCCGCTTTAGAGAATTGATTTCCCGGTAGAAGGGGCAGTAATCCCGCAAAGCAATATTCCGGGTCAGGACCCTCTTCAAAAAATGTATCTATTAACCATAAACTTCTAATTTCAGACAAGTGAACGTTTCAATTGAAAATTTAGCAGATCAGCATCAGATCATCCGGATTTCCGTAAGCGATGAGGATTACAGGAGCCGTTTTGAAAAAGCCTTAAAGGATATATCCAAAAAAGCGCAGATCCCGGGTTTCCGCCAGGGCCATGTGCCTGCCGGAATGGTGAAAAAGATGTACGGCGAAACGCTGATCCTCGATGAATTGTATAAGATCGTGAATGAACAGATGAATGCGTATCTGAAGGAAAACAATTATGAATTACTGGGAGATGCATTACCCGTTGAAGCGGATCTGGGCATCAATTATGCGGAGCCTAAAACCTATGAATTTGTTTATGAGATCGGCATACAGCCTGAAATTGACCTTGCCTCCGGTTTTAACAAGGATAAATCATTTACACGCTATGTGATCGCGCCAAACGAGGAGGAAGTTTCAGAAGAGCTGGACCGTATCCGCAAAAAATATGGTCAGCGCAACGATGTGGACACGGTTGAAACAAATGATGTTATTTATGCGCATGCAACAGAATTGAATGGCGACGGTTACGCAAAAGAAGGAGGCATCCAGGCTGATACCTATTTCAACCTGCAGATGCTGAACGATGATAAGCAGGAACTGTTTCTCGGCGCAAAAACCGGTGAAGTGAAAAATATCGCAGATATCTTTTCCGTCTTCAAGGGAGATAAATTGAAAATTGCAAAGAACATTTTACAGTTAAGCGACAGCACCGAAGCATCTGTTGAACAATTCAGTCCGTCGTTTACCTTCCGTATCGACAGGATCGCGAGACTATTCCCTGCGGAGATCAACGATGCCTTCTTTACAGAGATAAGTAAAGAGTTCGGCCAGATCAATTCTGAAAGTGAGCTGCGGGAAAAGATCACTGAGGCTATCGGATCCTACAACAGGAGGATAACAGAGGTAACCCTTGATAATGAGCTATTTAAATATCTGAACGATACAACCTCGGTACCCCTTCCGGAAGTCTTCTTACAGAAGTGGTTCAGAAAAAGCAATGAAAAGGAATTCCCGGAGGAGGATTTTGACAAAGAATTCGCCGATTTCCTGTCCAAGCTGAAGCAATCGCTGATCTATCGTAAAATGCAGCGTTCACACGACCTGAATGTAGCAAACGAAGAACTGATACAGGAAGCGTTACAAACTGTTCGCATGAGCTACGGCCAGATGGGTGAGGATTTTGTGCAGTATATCACCCAGAGCCAGCTGAAAGACAAGCAGTTCGTGGAGAATATGCACGACAGAGTTGCGCAGAAAAAATTCTTTGATGCATTAAAGGAATATATCACTATCATTGAACAACCAATATCACTGGAAGAATTTCAAAAATTAAATAAACAGGAGGAAGTATATGCAGAATAATGAATTCCGCAAATATGCGGTCAAACATCTTGGTATGAGCAGCAATGCGTTGGAAAGTTATATGAACGTTCAAAGCATGCACGTTACCAATTTCACCCCTTATATTATTGAGGAGCGGCAGTTAAATGCTCAGGCACTGGACGTTTTCTCGCGATTGATGATGGACAGGATCATTTTTATGGGCACTGCCATCGACGATTATGTTGCCAATGTGATCCAGGCACAGTTGCTGTTCCTGTCCAGTGTTGACAGCAAGCGTGATATCCAGATCTACATCAACAGTCCCGGCGGTGTAGTGTATGCCGGCCTGGCAATTTATGATACAATGCATTATATAACGCCGGATGTTGCTACCATCTGCACCGGAATTGCGGCATCCATGGCTGCGGTTTTATTATGTGCGGGAACCAAAGGAAAACGTTCGGCACTTGGCCATGCCCGTGTGATGATCCATCAGCCGATGGGCGGCGCACAGGGTCAGGCCAGCGATATGGAGATTTCGTTGAAGGAGATCCTGAAACTGAAACAGGAACTGTATACGATCATCAGTAATCATTCCGGACAAACATTCGAAAAGGTTGAAAAAGACTCTGACCGCGATTACTGGATGCGTGCTCAGGAAGCAAAAGACTACGGAATGATTGATGAATTACTGGTAAAAGACCCGAAAAAAGGGTAATTTTAATCTATCCTATCCTGTATGAAGAAAAAAGAAACCACCCACTGTTCATTTTGTCTGAGGTCCAAAGAGGACGTGCGCATTCTTATCGCCGGCCAGGAAGGGCATATTTGTGAAAACTGTGTTGCACAGGCAGAGCAGCTCGTTGAAGAGGAGTTGCATCAGCCGGTGAAGCGGTACAAATTTGCACTGCATACCTCTATGAAACCCCGCTCTATTAAGGAGTTTCTCGATAAATATGTAATCGGACAGGATGAGGCGAAAAAGATCCTTTCTGTCGCCGTATACAATCATTATAAACGATTGAATCAAAAGTCGAACGCCGACGATGTCGAGATTGAAAAATCAAACATTGTTATGGTTGGACGCACCGGAACCGGTAAAACGTTACTGGCGAGGTCGATAGCAAAATTCCTTAATGTTCCTTTTGCTATTGTGGATGCAACAGTATTTACGGAAGCCGGTTATGTGGGCGAGGATGTGGAGAGTATCCTGTCGCGCTTGCTCCAGGTTTGCAATTATGATGTTGCCGCCGCCGAAAAAGGCATCGTATATATTGATGAAATAGATAAAATTGCACGGAAGGGCGATAATCCTTCCATAACACGCGATGTTTCCGGTGAAGGTGTGCAGCAGGCATTGCTGAAAATGCTGGAGGGCACAGAGGTTATGGTGCCGCCACAGGGTGGAAGAAGTCAACATTTGGCCGAGGTGTGCGAGCCGTTGG
>CAYTFT010000358.1:0-2995 GCA_964437155.1 uncultured Chitinophagales bacterium
ATAATTATTTTTATTTTATCGTCTATTTGTTGTGCAATACTCAACGTACGAAAGAATCTGCCGGTCATTGCCGCGGTGCTGTATCCCAGAATAAGAAATCCGATTTTCCCGTTTAGTGTATCTGTTTCACCCATGCTGTTCAATGGTTGTATCTCTTCCGCATTTTCCATCCCGTGTTTATAATGTGCATACGGGATATCGTTTTTGCCATCAGGGTATTTTCCACCTGTAAATCCCATAAAACTGCTGTCTGCCAGATCCTCCAGTGGCACATAGGGCGTAAAGGACGGATCACAGGCTTGTGCCTGAATCCTGTAGCAAATTAGCAGTTGTATGCCTAAGTGAAAAAAATATTTCATTTTTCAGAATCCGATACCGATTAAAAATCGCAGACTGTTGAAATTTTCGTTATCCATTGTATGCACCGGTGACCAGGCGATGTCTGCTCTCGCGATCTTAAAAATATGCTCAACGCCGAAACCAATTTCCATATATTGCCTGAGTGTATCGGTTGTTAAATAATTGAAGGAAAATACCGGTTCGAATTTAGTCTGTTTAAATCCGGGTAATTTTCTGAATAGAAATCCTTCGGTATGCCACTGAACATGCATTTCTGAAAAATACCGGGATGTTATTCCTGCATAATACGGCAACATAAAAAAGGCATTCTCACTTAATTTCGCAAAGATCGTTTCGTTGCCGTTAAAATATTGCTGATCGGGAACGGGGATTTCTGCTTGCATAATAAATCCACCTCCTTTAACAGAATATTGAAGATTACCGGGCAGCCCTAATGCAATATTATCACTCACACCTATGCTGAGAAATGCATAATCGGCAGCAGAATGAAATATCCCCGGTATTGCCCATTCTCCATGCAGTGTAATTACCGGATACCTGGCTTCAAGAATATATTTCTCATCAGGCTGCGATATATACTTCTGCCGGATCACATACCGGAAGTCACAGGCAATAGTCGTTTTCACCGGAAGTTCTACTGCGGTTGTATCTGTAAACAAGGGGAATGTATTCGGGGTAAATGATTTATCGTCATAATCGATCCACGGAACGGGATGCGCGATATTTTTCATCGGTGTCCGGTAATAATAGGAGAGGGATGGCGTGCAATAAAATCCATTGAACAATTCCCGCGACCAGCGTAATTCTGCATAGTCATTTCTGTATATCTTCCCGTAGTTTGTTTCATATAACAGGCTATAGGCAGTATTTACAAGAGGCGGAATACCTGTTTCATTGAATTGGGTGATAGTTGATCCCCCCCGGAGATTGAAGGAGGCTGAATTTCTCTGGTCATACATCCAGTTGATGATCCCATTTGCAAGCACTCTGTTCTTTCCCGTCTCTATCCGAAAATTTGGAGTAACTGAAAACACATCTTTATTTTTTAATTCCTTCCTGAAACGGATCTTTGGATTTATCAGATAACCTTCAATTGTATTGTACTGCAGCATGTCGAAAACAGGATTCGTTGTGATGGTCCATTTTGCTGATGTATTCCGGTAAATATATCCGCGCAAAAGTGCAGCAGCGGAAAACCTGTTAAATGCTCTGTCTGCTGAATCCATGTATGCCTCTGTCTCTTTTAAAACCAGTAATGAATTTTTTTTCTGGTAATCTTTTTTTTCTTCTTCCGTTAATTGTACCGGCCGTGTTGATTCCCAAAAAACAGAATCTTTTTTATTTGCGTTATCTTCAATTTTTGTCACCTCCGGACCAAAAAAGTTTTTGCTGAATGCAGGCTGTAGGTTGTAATTTTTATAAAAGGCATGAAAATAACCATATCCGCTGATGCCGAAAATGGTATAATTGAAATTGAATTTATTCGATAATAAAGTCAGATTTGTATCGTCGGTATAATAATATTCCTGCTCAACCCGGAACGTATCGATGAATTCCAGTCCGTTTGCCTTTACCAGTTGCAGTTGGATCCCTGTGAACCTGTAATCATCACTGGTGATATAAATGATCCCTGAATAAACAGGATCTGTCGCACGTTTGGGTGTGACGGCAATTTTAAAAATTTCGTGTTCTTTTTCGAAAGTATTGCTGATGAGATGATAGGTATAAAAAAACAATGCATTATCGGCGACCGGAGATACAAAACCCCGTTGCGAAAATCCCTCTAATGTTTCGAGGTTTTCATAGAAGTTCATTTGCATACTCGCAGCATCGTTCCAGCTGAATTGCTGGCTGTTACCGCTCACCACAGAAGCATGCATGATCTCCTTTGATTTATCAGGATATTGATAATAAAATGTGGATTGTGATTCTGACAGGTAAATGATCCCCGTATTATTGGTGTCCACATCGAGGACAGTATTCAATTCAATCCCAAGGATTTTATCCGGAGCATCCGTTAGTTTCTGCAGTCCTTTAATATATACATCGCAACTGTAAGCTGAAATTTCTTTCAGATGTTTCTCACGCCTCTCGATAGCATTCCGCATAACTGCATAGGCAGGATCTTCTTTGTCGGACCTGACCACTATTTCCTCCAGTTCTTTAAGGTCTTCTTCAAGTGTAATATTTAATGTGAGGGGAGAGGGTCCTGAAAGAATGCTTACTTCTTTTTTTTTATATCCGATATATTGAAAAGTGATAGTGAAATTACCCTCCGGTAAATACAAGCTGTAAAAACCGTTTTCATTGCTTGCACAGGCAAATTGCGAATTATTTACATATACATTGCAAAAGGCAAGTAATTCTCCTTTCTGATTGGTAATGGTTCCTTCCACCTTTCCGGCAAGTAACGGATATACAGGTAACAGGATAAATAAGATAATTGCCGTGAAAGAAATTCTCATGTAAGGCTGCTGCAATAAAGCGGGAAATTACAATGTTTTCAGATTATCTGAAGGAGTAGTTGAGACCGGCTTTAAGTCCGAAAACAAAATTTCGTCTTGCGAGATCATTGCTTTGTGCATCCTGAAGGGAAATATCATTACTGATCGTACCGTGGGCACCAATTGAAAGG
>CAYTFT010000359.1:0-2990 GCA_964437155.1 uncultured Chitinophagales bacterium
GACCAAACCCAAGTCATGGTGACCTGAATATTTACGGTTATAATATGAGCATCAACGCTGAAGTTGATCTCCAGATCGTAAATCTGATGGGTGAAGTAGTATATACTTCAAAACTGGAAAATAACCTCGGAATTGTGAATGCAGGAATTGAACTCGATGGCTCACTCGCCAACGGTACTTATTATGCAAACATGATCGTAGACGGTAAAGCATATGCACAGCCGTTTATTCTTGCGAGATAATAATTTATTAAGCGGAAAAAATCCTCTGAGCGATCAGGGGATTTTTTTTTGTGCGTAAAGGAAGCCGGATATTTAATTTAATCTGCATTGTAATGTGCGAACCCGCGGTTGCAAAACAATGTTATTAGCAGACATTCAACAGGTTGAATGCAAATAGCGGAAGAGAGATTGCACTCAATGCTTCAACCGGTGCCGTTATCATTTACTGCCCGGAATGTTATTCAACAGCCTTGCGGTGTTATAATCTTCCTAAATCAGAGGTTGTCCGCTCTGTCTGTATTTGCGGACAATATCCACAATTTTGTTCAAATCGCCGGTTTGATGCTATGCAGGAGACCTCTATTTTCGACTTAACAATCCAATATGGCGCTGAAGAAAAAAGTTAGTGTGCAAAACGAAAAAAAGATCTTTGTTTTAGACACATCCGTAATCCTCCACGATCACAACTCCATCAACAATTTCGAAGAACACGATATTGTTATTCCCATTACAGTGCTGGAAGAACTCGACAACTTCAAGAAGGGAAATGAGACCATCAATTTTGAAGCGCGTGAATTCATACGTTTTCTCGATCAGAAATCGAAGGAAGGAACCCTGCAGGAGTGGCGACCCATCAACAGCCGCAGCACAGGCAGGATGGCTGTTATGATGTATGAACACAACGGGGTCAATGCTGAAGAAATATTCGGTGAAGAAAAACCCGATCATAAAATATTGAATACGGCTCTGGTGGTGAAGAAAAAACATCCGGAATGTAAGGTTGTGCTCATCACAAAGGATATTAATCTCCGGCTGAAAGCCAAGTCTCTCGGTCTTTTGAGTGAGGATTATAAAAATGATAAAATAGAAGATCCTGATTTTCTGAAAGAACCAATTGAAACAATTGAGGGGATCGACCATGCATCAATAGATAAGATCTATAGCGACGGATTCATCGGCTTTAAAAAGATATTAAAGCAGGAACCGTTTGCAAATCAGTGTTTTATATTGAAAAACGGAAGCAGCAGTGTGCTTGCCAGCTATAACTCGAACGATAAGGTTTTTGAGCGGATTAATAAGTCGGCAGCCTACGGCATTAAACCGCGCAACGCAGAACAGGTGTTTGCACTGAATGTGCTCCTGAACCCGGATATAAAACTGATCGCCCTGCAGGGACAAAGCGGTACCGGTAAAACATTGCTGGCGCTTGCAAGCGCTTTGGAGCAGAGAAGAAATTACAAACAGATATTTCTTGCACGCCCCATCATTCCGCTGAATAATAAAGACATCGGTTATTTACCCGGCGATATCAAATCGAAACTGAATCCGTATATGGAACCGCTCTGGGATAATCTGAAAATGATCCAGAATCAATTCGAACAGCATGACAGCGAATACAAAGCGATCGCGCAGATGATCGAACAGGAAAAATTAGTCATACAGCCGCTGGCCTATATCCGGGGAAGAAGTATTTCGAATATCTATTTTATTGTGGATGAGGCGCAGAATTTAACACCGCTGGAAGTGAAAACCATCATTACACGTGCAGGAGAAAATACCAAAATCGTGTTTACCGGTGATATCAACCAGATCGACACGCCGTATCTTGATACACATAGCAACGGGCTGAGTTATCTCATCGATAAGATCAAAAATCATCCCATGTGTTCGGTTATTACGCTCGCCAAGGGTGAGCGCAGCGAGCTGGCGAATCTGGCGAATGATTTGTTGTAATTTAAAATGCACTTTTAATCAGGTTGGCTCTTGCCGACCTTTTTTATTTGCACGGTACTGTGCATAATATCCGTCGTTTAATGATTTAAATAAATATACTTTCGCAGCATGGCCAACACGAATTATAATTACTCTGAAGAACATGTAAGGACGCTCGACTGGATCGAGCATATGCGGATGCGCCCGGGGATGTATATCGGGAAGCTCGGCGACGGGTCTTCTCCTGATGACGGTATCTATATTCTTGTGAAAGAGGTGATCGATAACTCTATCGACGAATTCATGATGGGGTATGGAAAAAAGATCGAAGTGCAAATTGAAAAATATCAGGTAACGGTGCGCGATTACGGCCGCGGTATTCCGCTGGGAAAAGTGATCGAATGTGTGAGCGTAATGAACACCGGCGCTAAATATGATACTGCTGCCTTTCAGAAATCGGTCGGATTGAACGGAGTCGGAACAAAGGCTGTAAATGCGCTGAGTAATTATTTCCGGGTGCAGGCATTCCGGGAAGGAAAAATGAAGACTGCTGAATTCGAAAAAGGCGTAATTAAAAAAGATAGTCCCATTTCAAAAACCGATGAACGCGACGGAACACTCATTTCATTCAGTCCGGATAATACCATCTTCAAAAATTATCATTTTATTCCGGAATATCTTGATAACCAGTTATGGAATTATGTATTTCTGAATGCCGGTCTCACGATTCAGTTCAACGGGCAGAAATATTTTTCACAGAACGGGCTTCTCGACCTGCTGAAAAGAAATACCAATGAGGAAGAACTGCGTTATCCTGTCATTCATCTGAAAGGGGATGATATTGAAGTTGCGCTTACACATGCCAATGAATACGGCGAAGAATATTATTCATTTGTCAACGGACAGAATACGACACAGGGCGGAACCCATCTTGCCGCTTTCCGTGAAGGGATCGTCAAAACAGTGCGCGAATTTTATAAAAAGGATTTTGATGCGGCGGATATACGGCAGGCGATCGTCGCTGCCATAGCCATTCGTGTGCAGGAACCGGTTTTC
>CAYTFT010000360.1:0-2973 GCA_964437155.1 uncultured Chitinophagales bacterium
GGACAGGTTGCAGGAGCCTGCGGATGTGTTTCATGGCAGGGGGTTGGGGTTCGTGCGCATGTGTTCGGGATTCAGGGTTTCGTCAGGGGGAGGATTTTGAATTAAGAAAATTCCCTCTTAACTCTATATGCATACCGCATTTTTCATCATCTCCGGAAGAACGAATATCATTCACCATTGGCAGGGGAAATTTGATTTGGAATGATGCGTAAGCAGTAATGAAAAGTGCGTCGTAACAGAAAAATACTTGTCGCGATCCGATACGCATGATCGCCGGTATGCCGGAGCTTTGTTTCGAATGATGATTTTATTTTTACGAAAATCCCTTCATTACTTCTCATGCATGCAGAAAAACCACGAACAGAAAAATACGCGCAATGCACAATATCCCCTCAATTAAACGCGGGCGCATGCTGTCCGTCATTTCTTTCGCTTTCGATTTTTCGGATGGCGCGGTTGGCGCGTTTTACGGCAATATTTTTTTTCAGCCGGAACCATTTATCGCCAAATAATTTCCGCATAAGATCATCGGTTTTGCGCTGTATGGTGAGATTATATACACCTTTCAGTTTCAGCATGAATGTGGGCGCAATGGTTCGAACGCTGAGCCCATATCCGCCTTCCAGATATTCAATATGGTGCCAGTAGCCGGCAGGCATATACAGCGTGTCGCCGTATTCAAGAATTCCCGACATGCCTTTCGCGTATTTTAATCCGGGATACGTATCAAAATCAGGATGGTCAATGTCTACGGTGGAATGGACATTGAAAGGTAACCGATATAATAAAGCGGACTGATCAGGCGGAAATAATACAACACGTTTTTTCCCTTCGAATTGTGTGAGAAAAACATTGCTCATGTCAATATCCTGATGCATGCGCGTAACAGAATTTTTTGGCCCGAAGAACATGAAAGGCAGTTTAATATATCCGGATGTAATTGCCGGATAATCAAAATCTTTTAATAATTCGGGTTTGTATTTAAAAACAGGGAAAAGAAATAAGCGAAGATCTGTGGGCTCCGTTTCTATCAGCCGTAGATATTCGCTGAATTTCATTTTTTGGGTTGGGACCGAAAGTGTCTGACTCGGGTCAGCTTTCTGGCTGCTGTAAAGCCCAACTTCAATATCACCCATTGTTTCCCTGAAAAACGCGTACGTCCATTTGGTCCAGGCCGGATATTGCTTCCAAAGCCCTCTCAGAATGACGGGTTTCTGCGGTTTTACATAATTTGTTTCAAAAGTTTCACGTGTGAGCGATTCGGCGCTAACAATCGGAATCGGGGTCGCAATATCGATTTGCATAGCATGTGAATTTTCATTTACAAAATTAGCAATGATTACACCAAACAAATTCTTCCAGCAGAAGGTTTGTTACTTTTAAGAAAATGATAACAAAATTTAAAGGCTCAGGATCTCAATCTCCGTCCTGCGGTTGTTTGCGCGGCCCTGCTCGGTGGTGTTCACGTCTATAGGTTTTGTTTCTCCGAATCCTTTATTGGTGATGCGTGCCGCATCGATCCCCTGGCTGATGAGATAATTTTTCACACTTAATGACCTGTCCATCGACAATTTGAGGTTATCTGCCTCAGTTCCCACATTATCGGTATGGCCGTTCACCCTGATCTTCATGGCCGGATTTTTTGTCATGAGCTCCACAACTTTATTCAGCTCATTTTCTGAAACACTGCGCAATGCCGCAGATCCTGTTTCAAAAAAAATATTTTTCAGCGTAAGCACTTCTCCCGCACTGATCGGTTGCAGTTGCACATTAATAATAAATGGCTTGTCGGGTAAAGCATTGAGCAGACTGAAGTTTTCAGAGTGAAATAAATATCCATCTTTCTGCACGTATAAACCATATTCTTTTCCGATAGGCAGTACGATCAGAAATTCTCCCGTAGCAGGGTCCGATTTGGAAGTGGTAATTGTTTGTCCGGTTTCAATATCCACCAATTGCACGTTGGACTGCAGAGGAAGTTTCGTTTTTTCATCCGTTACAATCGCCTTCACCCAGGAAACGGGGTCGGCCTGCACGGCAGCAGGTAATTCGAAGGAATAAATATCGAGTTCGCCGGGTGTTTTTCCACGGTCGCTGGAGAAATATGCAGTTTTCCCGTCAGCAGAAACAGAAAGAGAAATTTCACGATTATGCGTATTGATCGGATATCCCAGGTTGACGGGTTTTCCCCAATGTCCGGATTCGTCTTTCTTCGAATAAAACAAATCTGCAGAACCCATTCCCGGATGCCCTTCACTCGAAAAATATAAGGTTGTTCCATCGGGATGGATGAACGGGCATTGTTCGGAATAGGGTGTATTTATTTCATTGCCGAGGTTCACCGGATCCTCCCAGTAGCCGTCCTCACCCATGGTCGCCATCCAGATATCATAACTGCCAATACCTCCGGGACGTGCACTGCTGAAAAAAAGATATTTTCCGTCAGCAGAAATACTCGGCTGCGATTCCCAGTCACCGGTATTTATGATCGTTCCGCAATTTTCGGGATACGACCATTGATTTCCGAACCGCAATGCATAATACAGATCACAACTTCCATAGCCATTTTCGATATTATCGCAGGAGGTAAAGAACAGAAATCTTCCATCGGCAGAAATGCTTTGTGCGCCTTCGTTCAATTTTGTATTGACGGGTGCGCCCATATTTTCTGCGGGTGTCCATGCGCCATTTTCAAAATGGGAAATATAAAAGTCCTCCTGATCGTCAATTTTCATTCCGCCGGCGCCAATGGAACCGGGTTCGGCGGGAATGCGCCGCGTGATTACCATTATACTGCCGTCGACACTCAGGGAGGGGAAATACTCCGGGTATTCAGAATTGATGGCATCCCCCATATTCACAGGATTGAATTCCACGGGATTTTCTACGGCTGTCTTCGCAAATGTGTATGTCGTCTTCATCCGGTTCGCCTTGATCCGCGGGTCGCCCTTCACTTCCGGGTTCGAAAGAAAT
>CAYTFT010000361.1:0-2966 GCA_964437155.1 uncultured Chitinophagales bacterium
TTGTAATGTTGCGAATGCTGATATTCATCCAGGAGCAACTGAGATTTGCAATTGTGTGGATGTTGATTGCGACGGACTGATCGATGATGGTGTTACCGTAACAATATCGATAACGGCTGCCGGTCCGACTACTTTCTGTGTCGGCGGTTCTGTTTTACTGCATGCGACTTATACCGGAACCGGTGTGCAATGGAAAAAGGATGGCGTGAATATAACCGGCGCTACCACCGCGAATTATTATGCTTCGATGCCGGGGAGTTATACCTGTCTCACCACCAGTGCTTGCGGGTCTGCTCTTTCATCTGCTATTGCCGTTGCGGTAAATCCGAAACCGGCCGCTTCGATTACTGCCGGCGGACCGACTACTTTTTGTGCCGGTGGTTCTGTTGTGCTTACTGAATCTCCCACACCGGGTTGCACCTTCCAATGGTATAATGGTGCCGTTCCGATCGCGGGAGCAACATTAACGACCTACACAGCATTTACTGCCGGCAATTATAAATGCCGTGTTACGAAAACAGCCACCGGATGTTTTAAGAATTCGAATATCATCAACGTATTTATCGTATGTAAAGAAGGTGAGGAATTCAAGACCGGAGAAATAGAAATTGCACCCAATCCTGCATCTGATCAGATCACCATCGTTGCACCTTTTAAAAATTATAAGTATACGATTCTCGATCTGAATGGAAATATTTTACATGAAAATATATCATCTTCTGCAAGCAAAATATGTAATATAGATGATTTACCTGCCGGCATGTATTTTATTCGTATTGAATCTGAATCATCCATCACCACAAAAAAATTAATCAAACAATAAATCAAAAATAACCTGCCATGCGATCACAACTTTTAAATATATCAGAGATCAGGTTTTTGCCATCGGTTTTTTCATTTTTCATTTTTCATTTTTCATTTTCCCAGTCTCCCGGAATTGATTGGCAGAATAATATCGGAGGAGGGAATAATGACCATCTTTATTGTGTAATTAATACAAATGACGGAGGATACCTGTTGGTCGGGGATTCTTATTCAAATATTTCAGGGGATAAGACTGAAAACTCGCTGGGTAATGTTGATTATTGGGTCGTTAAAGTTGATTCCATGGGGAATATTGAATGGCAAAATACGATGGGGGGAAATGGGCATGATGAACCCAAAAGCGGAATTCAATGTCTTGATGGAGGGTACCTCATTACTGGTTTTTCGTTATCCGGAATTTCAGGTGATAAAGGTGAAGCTGTGATAGGCGGGACTGAGGAAGATATCTGGATTGTAAAATTGAATGCGGTAGGCTCAATTGAATGGGAAAACACTATCGGAAGCAATGGTGCTGATTTTGGTGAGGATGCAGTAGAAACTGCAGACGGTTATTTAATAGGTGCAACGAGCTGGGGAGAAATATCCGGTGATAAAGCCTATGGAACGGTTGGAGGAGAAGCTACAGGAGAATGGGATAATGATTATTGGCTGATTAAAATCGACTATCTGGGAAATATTATTTGGCAAAAAGTAATAGGGGGTCTTGATGGTGATTACCTGGAAGAAATTGATCCAACTTCAGATGGAGGTTTTATTATTGGTGGTTCAAGCTACTCTGGCATCGGGGGTGATAAAACTGAATCAAATTTTGGGGATACAGATTTTAATTTATGGGTTTTAAAGCTGGACGTGGACGGAGATATAATGTGGCAGAATAGTATAAACGCGTTTGATATTGATTTATTAAGATCAATCCGTCAGACAAGTGATGATGGATACATAATCGGAGTTTCTACTAATTCTGACCATGGATTGGATAAAACTGAAAATCACTGGGGTGGAATTAATCATAATGATTTTTGGGTAATAAAATTGAGCCCTTCCGGGGTCATACAATGGCAAAACAATATCGGTGCTATGGATACCGAAGAAATGGGAGATGTTATTGAAACATTTGACGGGGGATATCTGGTTGGCGGTTATTCCTATGGATTCATGAATAGCGGAGATAAAACAGATCATGTTGGGGCAAATGATTATTGGATATTAAAATTGGATTATGCCGGTAATATTGTATGGCAGGATGCAATTGGATCTTTTACCAGCGATTATTTAAAAAGCATTGTGCAGTCGCCGGATGGCGGCTATTTATTAGCAGGATATACAATCAGCGGCATATCCTATGATCATGATGAACCAAATCAAGGGGAATATGATTACTGGATTGTAAAGATTTTCCCAGATTGCAATCCTGAGATTTGCAACACATTGGATGACAATTGCAATGGATTAGTAGACGACGGAGTTGTTGAAACTATTACAATTTCGGCCGGCGGACCAACAACCTTTTGTCAGGGTGATTCTGTCCTGTTAAACGCAACCTATACAGGTGCAACGGTCCAATGGAGGAAAAACGGATCCGACATTCCGGCTGCAACAAATTCGGCATATTCTGCCACAACAAAAGGAAATTATACCTGCACCACCTCAAGCGATTGTGGATCGGCAACATCATCCTCAATTTATGTTATGGTTAATAAAAATCCTGCTGCTTCCATAACTGCAGGCGGACCAACAACTTTCTGTGCCGGAGGAAGTGTTACTTTAACGGAGGCTCCCGTTGCAGGCTGTTCTTATCAATGGTATAAAGGTGCTGCGGCATTAACCGGCGCAACAACAACAACTTATATTGCAACTACAACAGGAAATTATAAATGCCGGGTAACCAAAGCTGCAACCGGATGTTATATAAATTCAAATACGATCAATGTATTGGTTGTATGTAAAGAAGGAGGAACACCCCGCAATACAATTGAGTTATTTCCGAATCCCGCAAATGATATACTGACAGTAACCGGAATTTATTTTTCTTCCAACGAAAAAAGCGAAACGGCTTCATTGCAAATTCTGAATCAACTCGGGCAGATGCTTTATGCAGAAATCGTTTCCGGTAATGAAACAAATATTGACATCAGCAGTTT
>CAYTFT010000362.1:0-2966 GCA_964437155.1 uncultured Chitinophagales bacterium
CAAGATATTTATCGGTATTATACACTTCCCCGTAAAGTATCATGTAATTTTTAGTGGATGGAAAAAAATTGATCGGGTAGGGTTGTAATTCAATGCCATTTTTTGTGAATGCATTTTCTTTGGATGCCGGTTTATAACTGTCGGCAAACTGCACATCCGATAATTGCACTGCATCCGGCACAAACGCCATAAATGTTTCTGTGGATGCAAAACTGCTTGTGGCATCATGCACATCTGTCACCTTAACTTCCACCGTAACATTTGTATTCGGAATAAATAATCGTTTCTGATCCATAATACTGAATCCCACCGCATTGGTATCAGATACAACGGGTGTTTTCAGCAGGTATTTATCAAAATTCACCACTTTGCTTCCTTCCATCACCAGTATCTGCACTTCAACGGATGCTTCATATCCGCGCGGCTCAGCCTTAACATACCGCAATGCGTTGGCTCCGGCGATCAGATACGTTTCAATATAGGCACCATCGGCAGGATGCAGGAACATACAAGACCTGATAGTGGTATTATTGGATAAGTTTTGGGAAAATAAAATATGCGTCGCAAAAAATATCGTTGCAGATAAAACAATTATCTTTCTCATAGAACGAAATTTGTTTAAAATTACAGCTATTTAAGGTTAATTTGTAACGGAATTATCATATTTCATGTCCGAAAGTGTTAAGAACATCCTGCTCATAGAACCGCATTACCTCCCCTCTCTTGCATGGATGAAACTGGCTTCACGGTACGAGAAAATCTGCTTCGATCTGGGCGAACATCATATTAAATCAAGTTACAGGAATCGCTGCCATATTCTGGGACCGAACGGAATTTTACATCTCAGCGTACCGCTTTTACATGGTAAGGGCCAAAAGACCACTACAGGAAATGTCAGGATCTCCTATGCGGAAGACTGGCGGAAAAACCACCTGACCACGATCATGAGTTGCTACCGCCGCGCTGCGTTTTATGAATATTTCGCGGATATGTTCGAACCCGTTTATCATGAAAAACACGACCGGCTTATTGACCTGAACCTTGCATGCATCCGGATTATTTTCCGCATATGCAAATACAAACAGGAATTACTTTTCAGTGATACGTACATACCGCCCGGAACAGCGGGGTACGATGATTTCCGCAACCGCCTTCGCCCCGGCCGGCCAAATGGTCTGAAGTTGCAGCATCCAAAGTATACACAGGTTTTCTCCGACAGGTTCGGTTTTTTTGAAGACCTTAGCAGTATCGACTATATTTTTAATCAGGGGAATACATTAAACCAATAAAAAAAATCAGATGCATAAAATATTGACATTCATTTTACTGGTGACTGCGCTCACGGTTTCAGCACAGCAACCGGTATTTATTTCCGACAGTCTCGACAATTATATCGAACGGGAAATGAAACGATGGAATTTACCCGGAATGGCCATTGCGGTGGTGAAGGATGGCGAACCGGTGATTGTAAAAGGGTATGGCGTTACAGATATCCATTCGCGGCAGAAGGTTGATCAGAATACTTTATTTATGATCGCAAGTAATTCAAAATTATTCACGGGAACCTCACTTGCATTGCTTGCCGATCAGGGTCGCCTTACCCTGGAGGATAAGGTAACCGATCATCTTCCGTATTTTAAAATGTTCGATGCTTCACTTACCGGCATGGTAACGATAGAAGACATTTTATCACACCGGCTCGGTTTCGAAACATTTCAGGGTGATTTTTATAATTGGGGAAATAATGCAAGCCGTGAGGAAATCATAAAACATATCAGCAAGGTGCCGCCTGTTTATGACTTCAGGGACACCTGGGGATATTGCAATGCAGGTTTTGTGACTGCAGGCGAAATAATTCATACCGTAACTGATACAACATGGGAGGATTATGTGCAGCATCATTTTTTCGATCCGCTGGACATGCAACATACTTCTGCTGCATACGAGAAGATCAAAGCAGATAAAAATGCTGCAAAACCATACACCATATTCAGAAATAAACTGGTGGATCTCGAATATGATAATTTAAATAATATCGCTCCCTGTGGCGGTATAAATTCCTCTGTGGAAGATCTTTCGCACTGGATGATCATGCTGGCAGATAATGGTAAATACAAAGGAAATCAGATCATCCCCGAACAGGTGATCGCTGATACAAGAATGCCGCGATCCATTGTCGGCGACGGTCATTCGCGGTTATTTCCTTCACAGCATTTCGATTTATACGGACTTGGTGTTGGCATGAATGACCTTTTCGGAAAAGAAATGTACTGGCATACAGGCGGGGCCGACGGGTTTGTGACCAGTGTCTGCATTTTACCCGAAGAAAAATTAGGCATTGCGGTGCTGACAAATTCAGATGCTAATTATTTATTTATCGCTGCAATGTATCAGATCATAGAAGCGTATATGCAGCAGCCGTATCGCAATATCAGTGAATTGTTTTACGGATTTATGGAAAATAATAATACCGCCGAGAACAGCGAGATCGACGCCTGGTACACAACTGCGGCAGCGCATCCGAAACCGGCACTGGCATTGAAAGAATACGCCGGCAGCTATTACAACGATGTGTACGGCAAAATGGAAATAGAAATAAAAAATGATGCGCTCGTTGCCACCTTCGAACACCATCCGCAACTG
This sequence comes from uncultured Chitinophagales bacterium, assembly GCA_964437155.1. Classification (GTDB taxonomy): domain Bacteria; phylum Bacteroidota; class Bacteroidia; order Chitinophagales; family BACL12; genus UBA7236. The sequence continues at coordinate 2,644 of CAYTFT010000362.1, forward strand.
CATGGGAACCTGGAAGCTCTGGGCGGAAATAATTTTGTCTGCACCTATGATCCTGTCACCTGGGGCGTGAAAGAAATTCCGTTCACCGTAGAAAACGGAAAAGTAAAATCCGTAACCATAACGGTGAATGATTTTATTGATTTCATGCCTTATACATTCGTGAAAAAATAAGCATGAGTAACCTGCATGCAGCGGTGATCCTCCCGCCATTTGAAATTGCGGAGTCCATTAAAATATTCAAACAGGGACTGGAATCGGTTATCGGAAAATTTGCCTCTTACCGGTCCGATCCTACGATCCTTTTATTTGCAGCAGTATGCGAT
>CAYTFT010000363.1:0-2959 GCA_964437155.1 uncultured Chitinophagales bacterium
TGATCTTTTAAATAAGCCCCACATCGGTCGCGAAGATAATTACAGGTAAGTGTGAAAAAAAAGAACCGGCATTGCTGCCGGCCTTTTCATTTTCTGTCAGAATGATTTTGTTATTTTAAAGAAATACGTGCTTCCTATTTTAGGTGCACCCACAAAATATTGTTGTTCGTGATTATATAAATTGGTAACCAGCAGCGTAAACTGTGTGTCCTTTATCTTTTCCGGAGAATAATTCAGCGTGAGATCCATATCATGAATATCTTCCACCGTCCCCACATATGCGCCCGAATTTGCCGGGAACGATTGCTGCCATCTCCAGTTGAGTCCTACGTTCAATCCGATTTTATCTATATCGTAAATGGCTTTGATCCCCACTTTGTTTTTCGGTGCATTCAATCCCACATAGCCGAGTTGTGCCCCTTCAAGAGGAACAGAATCTTTGTCCACCCACGAATAGGCGAACTGCATCGTGAGATCATCATTCGCATACCAGGTCGCACCGATATCGGCTCCGAAAACGGAAATATCGCCGAGGTTCACATAGGTAACATATTTTGCACCGTCGGGATATTGTGTCGGTGAGATGGTACCCACGGGTAAACCAGCTCCGGCAGCAAGTACAAGATTGATGAATTCATCTGCACCTGTCCCGTTCCCGTTTCCACCGTATGCCGGATCGTTATCTAATGTAGAGGTAACGAGACTCGCTAAAAATTCATTAGATCCCGTTGTATCATTATAATTATCCATGATGTAGGGTGTTACCTCCGCAGCAAGATCTTCTGCATCTATAAAAACATTCGGGGTGATATCGGTAAGCGGACTCACATAATCTTCCATCATATTATAATATACGTCGATGGTTGCAAACACCTTGTCATTCCATAACGATCCTTTCCATCCTGCTTCAATGGTATTCGTTGCAGAGTTTTTAATTGCATCATAATCGGTGATATGCATCGGATCGATCGCATCAAATTCTTCGGTAGTGAGATTCAGACTGGCAACCGTATTAGTTGCCACGGTGATATCTTCCGGCAACCATCCGATCAGCGCGATTCCGAGTCCCGGAATTACATCATCAAAACCCACCTGTAATAATCCGCGTGTAGCGTCCCATATCACATTATTCATCGCAAGGCTGTTGTCTAATGCAAAGTACTGATCACTCGCATAACCAAGATATTCTGCATAAGGCGATGTGTATTGCGGCAATCCATTCTCATCACGCGAATAGGTAAATCCTTCGCGGTTGCCAATTGCATACAACGGCATATTGGGATCATAATCGGCACCCAGAATTCCCTGGAATAATCCTGAATAGGAAGTGAGGTCATACAATTGCAAAATATCGAGGTTGAGATTATTTGAACTCGGCGCACTGAATGACCTGTTGTATGTCAGTCGCAATGTATTTCTGTCATTTGCTTTATACACAATTGCTGCGCGCGGAGAGAAGAAGGGCTGGTCCACAAAATTATGATAATCATAGCGGAGCGCTGCAATGAGATCGAATTTGCTTGAAACATCATAATCTCCCTGCGCATAAGCGCCGATCTCTGAAATATTATCATCATTTTCATTTATCCCGTTGATGGTATTTTCGGTATCCGGCCGCGTAAAAATTCCATCCACACCATAAATAAGATTCATTTTTTTGTTCATCAGATCATTTGCATGCTGTACCTGCGCAACATATTGTTTTGAATGATCTATAATGAGATCGCCGGTGCGGAATAAATAAGTATCTCCTGCATCGCTTCCGTTAATGAATCCCTGCGCAAACCAGTCTTTATAATTGTACCGTAACTGCGCATAATAATATTTCCATCCTATTGCCTGTCCCGCACCAATACCGGTCAATTCAATCCCGTCGTTTTGTGTAAGTCCTCCGGTAAGGATCACTTCTGCGCTGTTTTGAAAGCGATAATCAAGGCGAAGATCAAGCCCTATTTTTTCAATATGCGTATCACGGATATTTTCAACCGTATCGCCCACATTTTGTCTTCCTTCATTTGTCTGGTAGCCTTTCTGAATATAATTCGGTTCAAACGGATCATCATACAACCAGTCCTGACCGTTCAGATACGTAAATAATATCTTATACCCGAATTTATCACTGATCTTTCCCGAATGTCTGAATGATGCCGTATAAAATAACCGGTCGCTGATGGCATCATTATCAAACATCGGCGTGTATGCTGTATCAATAAGTCCTGTTGCCGGGTCAAGCGGATTTGCGATCATAATGGTATCGCTGATCTTACTTCTAAACCCAAGACCGATGCTCGCTGTCGTCATGAATTTCTTCGGCTGCGTGAGCGGCGATTTAGTGATCATGTGCACTACACCGTTGGAACAATTCGGGCCATACAATGCAGAGGCCGGCCCCCGTAAAACTTCGATCCTGTCGAGGTCGGTATTATCCGTAGGTATGAACGTGGCGACATTCGCCCGTAGCGACGGGACCGCCGCATAGCGATTGTCAACCATCATCAGGGTCTGACCGGAAAATATATTATTGAACCCGCGGATGACCACGTTCGTTTGCACGAGTCCTGTGTTCATAATATCCACGCCGGGGGTACCTTTTAAGTTCGCCATTGGCGTAATGGCCGCTGTATTTTTAATTTGTTCGGGGGTGATGAGGGAGATCGACGCCGGTGCATCCAGGATCTTTTCCTGCCTGCGTGAAGCACTCACTACTACGGCATCCAGATTGAAATCTTCCGGTTGCAGGCCGATGGCTAATTTTCCTGTACCGATCGCAACCTCTGTCTGCGCATATCCCACCGAACGTATAATGAGCGTTGTGGCAGTAACAGGGACCGATAAAATAAATTCCCCGTTGAGATCGGTGGAGGTGCCGATTGTGTTATCCTCCTTCAGAATAACAGAAGCACCGGGTATGGTTTCTCCGGTGGCAGCATCCTTCACCTGTCCGCTAACCGATTTGTTT
>CAYTFT010000364.1:0-2949 GCA_964437155.1 uncultured Chitinophagales bacterium
TTTTATTGCCTGATTTTCAGGAAAGAAGCGAGGCTTTGAAGTTAAAAGTACCGGTGCGGAAAGGTGTAAAACCGCGGGAATTTTCAGGTTTACTGCATTACCGGTGATAGTTTCCGCGTTTGCCAGTCGTCCCAGATGTTTTCCTGATAGTATTTTTTGATCATAGCTGCATAGGCAGGAGTTTCTTTGAATTTGATCAGGGCAGTTCTTGCAGGCGAGGCAAGTCTGTTGTTAGTGGAAAGTGCTGCATCAAAGAGATTGGCGACAACATCTTCATCGCAGTAAAGCATATCCTGCAGAGAACTGATGGCATAAACCCGTGTGCGGAATTCGTAATCGGCAGAAGTGAAATGGACGAGTTCTCCAATATGTTTTTCCATTTCGGATGCACAGGCGATCTCCAGCCACGTTATACGGATATTGTTGTTGGTGCCGAATAAGTGATCGGTGGCAGCAAGATATTTTGCCTGGTTATCCGGAAATTGTGTGGAGAGTTTATACAGTGCAACTTCAATATTGAGATAATTACTATCGGCAAGTATTGCTTCAACATCCTTCACAAGCTTCTGCGGGATTTCTTTCATATTCGTTAATGCTGCCCTGCGGATAAGTGGATTCTTGTCATGTAATCCGCCGGCAATTGCTGCAATACTTTTTTTATTGTCGTCATTACTTAATTGTGCAATGATCTCCGAACGGATCCCGTAAAATTTTTCTTTTTCCAGTAATGTGAGAAGATCATCGCGCTTATCTGAGATATCTGTTCCGCGCATCATTACAACTGCATCATACCGGTCGATCATATTCGGGGCATTGAATGCCTGGTATTTTATTTCTGTATATGGTTTAGGGAAATCAACTTTTGCATAGACCATGGAGTTCGGATCAAATAAAACAAATGCTACCTTTTTATTTTCGGTATTCGGAAAATGAATGAATGTCGAATCTTTTTCAATGGTCACCAGCCGGTCGTCAAAATTCCCATCCAGGTAATGTACCTGAATATGCACAGGCATTTTAAATAATTTAAGTGTTTCTGTTTGTTTTTGTGTTTGGTTTACCGACACATCGGTACCATCGGCACCGGTTGTATATCGTACAGCATATTCGGGATAACCATTCCGGTAGATCCATTCATCAAAGAACCAGTCCATGTTAATGCCCAGGGAACGCATACACTGCATCTGTAAATCCTTCGTTTCAACATTCCCGTAAGGGTAAGATTGCAGATATTCTTTTATTACAATTTTAAATTGCGCATCTCCCAGCACATACCGCAGCATATCGAGTACGATACTGCCTTTCTGGTATACACGCTGTGAACCGGCGGCGGAATGTGCGACAGGAAAATTATTTTTCGTCTCCGCATCGAAAGCTGTGTTCATTTCGTCACGACGCTTCCATTGATATGCATCTTCACCGTCAATATGTTCTCTGAATTTTTTTGCATAATACGTTGCAAAACTCTCCTGCAGCCATTGCCCTTCGCTGCTCCAGGCGGTGATATAATCACCGAACCACTGGTGGGTGAGTTCATGTGCATTGATATCGGTATAATTTTTATCGGGAAAGGTGCGGGCATCCTGATAAAAATAATCTGAAAAAATAGTGGCAGTCGTATTTTCCATCGCACCATATAAGAATTCCTGAACGGGAACATTTGCGTATGTTTCCCATGGGAAATGAATGCCGGCTTCACCTTCGATAAAATCCATCATCTCAGCCGAAAACTGATAAGTTAATTCTGCTGTTTTTTTCGTGCCCGGATAATAATATTGCCGCGAAACAATTCCGTTCCGGGATGTATAATCAATATAATCATATTTCCCTATCGCCAGCATTACCAGATAGGTGGCATGCGGGTGACCCATATGATAGGTCCATGTAATTGTTTTATTTCCGTTTATTTTTTTTTCTGCGAGATATCCATTGGAGATAACGGTATAGGCTTCATCAAAAGTTACCTCCAGCGAGGTGACAAGTTTATCATTTGGTGTATCATAACAGGGAAACCAGAATCGATTGTCAACGCCTTGTCCCTGTGTCCATATTTGCTTTCTTATTCGTGTAGGATCTGTTTCACTGTCGGGGGATGTGCTTTTCCATCCATTGAAATAAATACCTTTTTTGGGATACGCGGTATATTGAATGGAAAGTGTATGGGGTGCACCTCTTTCGAGCGGCGGATCAAAAAATATGGTGATACCTGCACTGTCAGAATGATATTTCGCTTTCCCTCCGTCAAATGTAACGGCATCTATTAAAATTCCGGGGCCATCAAGAAAAACAGAATCCGTTGCGGGTTGAATTGCCTTGAATGTATAATTGGCAACGCCACTGACTTTTCCGTCTTCCGGCGCAAATTCCAGCGCAAGATCAAGAGAAATAAAATCTGCATTATGCGCACGGATATGTCCGCCCGGATCGTCAACATAACAATTAAATGTACTTGTTTGCGCATTTGCTGCCATTAGTGCGAATGCCATTAATATTCCGGTAAAAAGCAGTTTCATTTTTCTTTTTTTGCGGGTATAAAAATAATGCAGGGATTCCGCTTCAGAACAGAATCTTAATTTTTAATAAAATCTTGCAATATCGGCTGCCGGCGGGAGCGGACGCCCTTCCAGGATGAAAGCAAGTAATTGCTGCGCATAGAAATTCGATAAAAATGCACCCTTCGTTCCCATGCCGTTGAGCAGGTATAATTGTTTTCGCTCCGGATGTTTTCCAACAAGAGGTGCGCGGTCACGCACCGTCGGACGCACTGCTGCCAGATGCTCTTTTACTGTAAAGGGAATACGTAAAAGATCCTGCAATCCTTCCTGCAGTGTTGCAGCTCCGGCAGCCGTTGGGGAATCTGACAAGTCATCCCATGTATTTGTTGCGCCAACCCACCATTTATTATTACCTATCGGGACCATCACAACGCCTTTCTGTAACATTTTATCA
>CAYTFT010000365.1:0-2922 GCA_964437155.1 uncultured Chitinophagales bacterium
CTGTAAATATTAAACTCGCGGCAATCGGAAATGAAACGGCACAACTGCTGCGTGAGAAGGGATATACGGTGGATTTTACCGGGAACGGAAATACTAATTCTATTGCCGCAGCATTCAGACCTATGGGAGAAGGTCAAATGATTGTTTTTCCATCAGCAGTGAAACCGCAAATGCAATTACGCGAAAGCATCAGCACATTCGCCAAGGTGCATGCGTTCCCGGTTTATGAGAATACTCTTACACCTGTAAAGGTTGCTGATTTCGATATACTGATCTTCACAAGTCCGTTGAATGCAGAAGGCTTTTTGCATGCAAATAATTTGCATGCAAACCAGATCGTGATCGCCATGGGTGAAACAACAAAACAATATCTGCAAACAAGATGGAGCGGTGTTGTGCACACACCTCCTGAACAATCATTTTTGAGTATTTCTGAAATGATCGCAGGTTTAGATATCCGATAAAATTAATTTCCCTTTAACCGGTTTTTTCCCTTCGGCAGTGAGCAAATAAAAATAAATTCCTGCCGGCCAGCCGCTGCATTGTATATTTATTAATGTCTCGCCGGCACAACGCATATTGTAGAAGCTATTTCCGGTGCAATTGAAAATTTGTATATGTTCCCAGTTTGCATGCAACTGCATAAATATCTGATCGGTGGATGGTTGCGGGGCGATGAGCGGCGATGCATATCCTTCATCAGCTGGAATACCTGTATAATCACATCCGCCTATTGCATCAAATAATTGCTGCAGCGAATCAATCGGGTCAATGCCAAGCCCTGTTACATTTGTCACACGCAGATTTAACCAGAGTTCGGCATCATCATCAGGTTGCGCAACTTTTATAAATGCGCTTAATGCAGAAATACCCAGATCGAGGCAACGCGTATCTGCGCCCGGCGTTTTTGCGCCCTGTAATGCAGCCATAAGTTTGCATGCGAGATTTCCTTCTGTGTTCAGAAATGCAGTTTCCATCCCGTCCAGAATTTCCGGACCCAGTAAAATATTTCCCTGTATTGAATAATCCGTACCGGTAATATGTCCCTTCCAGTCCATACAGGAATCACCGGTGAACGAAGCAGCCCTGCCTCCGTCTATAAGGTCCACTATGCCATACTGACGAACAGCCGGGTCACCCAAAATATCATGCGCTACAAGTGAATCAATTATGGCGGAAGGCGCAATCCCTGCATCCATGAGATCACCGGCATAATTCTGATTGCCAGCCAGATAAGCTGCCTGTGTATGAATTACACCGACGCCGGGATGCACATCACTGATAATAAAGGAATTTGCGATGCACGATGCTCCGGCACTGCCCGCTTCACCGGTAACGGGATCAACAGCACAAATGGAAAATGTATGCTGCGCATGTGCATGTTGTATTGTCAGCCATACCAGTCCGATACCCGCAATAATTTTCATAATAACAATTTGACCAATGAAGATATCAAACGCCCGGCAATTATCAGAATCCTTTCTGGCGGAAACCGTAAATTTGTGCCTGCATGGCATTCGGGATCAATAAGAGAAGAATTAAAAAAGCAATACGCAGGCTCAGGAGTTTACCGGGAGGAACGGATCTTATAAAATATACATCCAATAAAATTTACGCGGCGTATTTAAAGCAGATAAAAAGTACGAAAGTGGCGCATCCCTCTTCTATCATGCTGGAGGTTACCAATCATTGTAATTTGAAATGTATCACCTGCCCGCGCGAATACAGGTATGGGGAGGATATGGATAAGGGTTTCATGGATCTCACGCAGTTGAAAAAAATAATTGATGATGCCTATCCGTATATCGATTCGGTAGGACTTACCGGATTGGGTGAAACGCTTATGTATAAACAATTACCGGAGGCATTGAAATATATCCGGTCAAAAAATAACGGCATTATCACAACAATTTCCATCAATGCGCATCTGCCCAATAGTGTTGAACTTGTAAAATCAATCGCCGATCACCTGGATACATTACAGATTTCTATGGATGGAGTAGGAGAGGTGTATGAAAACGTCAGATTACGGGGTGAGTATGATGTGTTTTATAATAATGTAAAGCAGATCGTGGAACATTGCAAGGGCAGGCGGGCTGATGTTATGTTTAATTTCGTTGCCATCAAGGAAAATTATTTTACGATGGCAGAAGTGGTGGAGATCGCCAGCGAACTGGGTGTTGATTATGTGAATGTGACGCCGTTCAATGTGGCTGCAGTTACTGCGCATGACATCAGTTATTATGATTTTTTTCATACGGAGGCATTTAAAAATGAATTGCAGCGTGCGAAGGATAAAGCTGATGCAGTACAAAATGTTATTCTCACGCTCTGGGATGTAAAATCAAAAAATGAATTTCAGAAATGCCATCTTCCCTGGAGTCATTTTTATATCAGCTGGGATGGATACGCAACTCCCTGTTGTGCGAAACCATTTCCAAAAGAACTCAATTTCGGGAATGTGTTTGACGACGGATTGATGCATTGCCTCAATACACCCGGCTACAGGGAATTCAGAAAATTATGGTACGAAAATAAAGTGCCCCAGTTTTGTGAGAAATGCCATATGGTGGACCTGAAGCCGATCGAATTACCTTTCGAGCTGCCTGTCAATTAGGAGCAAGGGCATATTGCCAGATAAATAATCCAGTGAGCAGGAGCGCTCCGATCAGAAACATCCATTTAAATCGGGTTCTGCTGCGCTGAAACATGCGCTCCATAGATTCCTGCGTCGAGGGACCGAATTTCAGTTTGCCCCACATCCATGCGGCGCCAACATAAAAAAACAAAAGAAAGAAAATATCTTTTACCAGGTCGAATGTGGCAGCAGTCATGAATGCGGATTAATGAATGATTTGATTATTTTTGAGAATTGAAGCCCAAAGATATGCGAATCCGATTGTTTAATCTTCTCCTTTGTTC
>CAYTFT010000366.1:0-2898 GCA_964437155.1 uncultured Chitinophagales bacterium
GCAATAGATGCCCAAACGGCATTTATTATGAGTAGTGTAAATCCATCCTGTATAATAAAAACCGAGGTTGGCGGCGGAACATGGCGGGAAGTATTTCGTTCGGATGATCCTGCTTATTTTCTCGATGCAATGGATTTTTATAAAAATGTCGCCGTTTGTCTTGGTGATCCCGTCAACGGAAAAATGACGCTGCTGCGCTCGGAAGACGGCGGAGAATCCTGGCAACGCATCGATCCCGTTACGATGCCCGACAGTATAGCATCCTTCGCAGCGAGCGGCTCGGTTGTTCAACTCATAGACCAGAAAAATATTATTGTTGCAACGGGCGGCAAATCGGCAAGACTTTATTTTACCGAGGATGCAGGTAAAACGTGGAAAGGATATATAACGCCGGTAATCTCCGGTAAACCATCACAGGGGATTTTCACTATGGATTTTATTTCAGTGAAAAAAGGTATTGTTGCCGGAGGTGATTATTCCATTCCGGATTTACATGAAAATAATTTTTATTTAACAAAGGGCGGCGGCAGCAGTTACCGGAAACTTGATTGTAAGTATTCCGGGTATATTTCCTGTGCGAAATATATTGACCGGCATTTAATTCTTGTATGCGGAACAAATGGCGTCAACCTGTATAATACTTTTACAAAGAAGACAACCCATGTTTCCAACGAAGGCTTTAATGTGATTGCTACAGATAAGCGGAAAAAAAATATTTTTCTTGCAGGAAATAACGGGAAGATTGTAAGGATGTTTAAAGAGTGATCAGTTCTTCCAGATGACTGCATCAAATGCTAAACTGTCGAGCGGAATGGAACAATCTACGGTGCCCCCAAAAGTTCCGGTAATACAAACGGGATTGCAGTCTTCATCATACCACTGACTTCCAATATCACAACAACAATCCTCCACAAAGCAATAATATTTTGCGCCCTGATAACTGTACTGTTCCACACGAATATCCGGGCAGTTATGATTTTTATCAAAGCCGGCAATTTTATCCTCGATACATTGTGGCGTCCCTTTCGGGAGATCATACGCATTGCAGGAGATCACGACTACCGTAGCGATCAGAAACTGAAACAGATACCTGAGTTTTGAATTTCCCATGATTCAGGATATTAACGACCGGATCGGTCAATCCATATATATCCACCCATAAGATGACATAAATATTAACTTTTCATAGCCTCCTCACGCATTTTTGCGCTTAATTCTGCCCCGAGATACCGGTCGATCCAATTGTGCACTATATACAGTAAGGGTGTTAGCACAACCGCAGCAACCAGCTTATAGCAATAATTTACCATCGCAATGGCAAGCCAAAGCTGCACGGACCATTGTCCGGACAAAACGAACGCGATATATAATACAACCACACTGTCAATGAGCTGAGAAACGACGGTCGATATCTGCGCACGCGCCCAGATATATTTTTCCCCTGTTATTTTTTTGATCAGGTGAAATACATATACATCCACGAGTTGCCCTAATAAAAATGCAACCACCGAACCGGCGATGATCCACATCCCCTGTCCGAAAATGGCGGAATAGGCCGATTGCATATCTGCAACACCTTTGTTCATATAGGAAGTCGGCCAGAAAGCTGCCGGAACCGTTCTGATAGCGAGATACACAATTGCAAAAGCATATAAAATAAAAATAATGGCGAGATAACTCAGCCGGCGAACACCTTTGACACCAAAATATTCATTAATAATATCCGTGATGATAAAAACAAATGGCCAGAGGATTACGCCAACCGTGAAATTCAAATTTCCTGATTGCCCGAACAAATGCCAGTTGAATGGCTTCCAGCCCATAGTTGCTTCAAGCGAAAAAATCTTTACCCCGATAAATTCAGCGATAATGGCATTCGTTACCAGAAATACACCGAGTATCAGTAATAATCTCGCAGGTTTGTTTGCAAAAGGATTATGGTGATGTTGTTCCATTGGTATGCCTGTTTTTTAAATAAGGGAAAAATTTCCCCGTTTGTTTTTTATAGGTTTCGTATTCGGAAAATTGTTCTGCTAATTTACGCTCCTCGTAATTGGATTTTATTTCAAATAAAAGCAGGATCAAAAATGCAATAAAAAGTCTGCTGAATTGCATATCCATTAAAGCCCATCCCGTAGCAAATAAAAATATACCCGTATAAATGGGATGCCGGATGTATTTGAATATGCCGTTCGTGATGAGTTTTGCATTTTTCACGGGAGTGGGAAGCATTGTGAGGTTTTTATTTAACTGGAGAAAGGCAATAAGAATGATCACTAGCGAAAGACAGGTAAGCACGAGCCCTATAAATTTCCAGATCTCCGGGAATATTTTCTGCATTGCACCGGGCTGCCACCAGTACAAAACGAACAATGCCAGTTGAATGGTAACATAAATGTAATCCGCTGTCTTATTTTTAAACATACCTGTATGCAACTTTACCGCTTTTTACGCACAATAAAAAATAGGTAACTTTACTAAATGCGGTTTTGCCACAGCTTTTACTTATTAATAATTGCCACGGCGATTATCATATCCGGATGCTCCGTTGGAAGAAATGCGCAATCCGGTTCTCTGCATCCCCGTTCAGAAAATTACCGGATCGATTCCACCGGAGATCAACCGGTCCCGGGCATGCCTGATCCCGCTTTTGCAGCAACGAAAAACCAGGCGCCGCACAAGGAAGGAATGCCATCAGCATTTTTAAAAGTTGATGACAGTGATGTCCCTTTGATTAATGATAAATCACCGGTACCCCAAACTTTGGTTTCCTCCGGTTACCCTGTTACACATACAAGGCATGCATTTACAAAAGTTCCGGATGAAGCACCCGCAGTGCCGGGTGAACTGGAAGCCGCAAAAGATGCGCGAACAATTGGTATCCTGAGTATTATTTTC
>CAYTFT010000367.1:0-2896 GCA_964437155.1 uncultured Chitinophagales bacterium
TTTGAATCGTATCCACAGAACGAGCAGTATACCGAGCCCGAATAACATAAATGCTACTGAAATAAATGTCGCCTGCGTTGCTTCGATCCCCATAAATTGTAAGACATTATTCACGCGTATCTTTTCAATAAAATAGCGTTCGATCCCTGCAAAAACAACATACAGTGCGAGCAACATACCGGGGATCCTGAGTTTTTTCCGCAGGAACCATAATATGCCAAAAATGATGAGCGACATTACGATCTCATACAACGGAGTGGGAAATACCGGAACGGGTAATTGTCCGCACCAGTCGGACTGACACCCTTTTATAAATGCACCTTCATCATTTACGTTATGCGCATAATTTTGTGCGACAAGCACACGTGGTAAAAAGGAAGGTGCTTTAAAATAAATCGACCTGACATTCGGCAGGGAATCAAATTCATATGCATAATATCCGGAATTCAGTTTTATTGCATTATTTACTTCTCCTTCATTTGCCAGTGTAACAGAGCCATCGGGCTGAGAAATATATGCGCTGTTTAAAACACCCCAGTCACCGTCGCCGGCAACCTGACAACCCATGCGGCCAACAGCATATGCAAGAATCAATGCAGGTGCAACTGCATCACCCAGATGTAATACAGATATTTTTTTTCTGACGGCGAAAATTATTATTGCAGCGGCGCCCAATAATAATCCGCCGTAAATAGTAAGGCCATTGAAGAAATTACCAAAAGGATCCTTGAAAAAATCTGTCCATCCGTTGGGCTCTTCAAAATTGGAAAATATTTTCGCTCCTAATATTCCGAAAACGGCTGCCAGCATAACAAAATCCCCGAGGCGGTGATGCGGATAAACATCCACTAAGCGCTCTTCCGGTTTCACCAGCTTCTGTTTATTTTTTTCACGGTATTTAAGATATGCGAGTAAACCTGCGCCGAGCAGTCCGCCGACAAAATTTCCCTGTGATGAAAAAACAAATTGCTGCGGATTGCTGTTAAATGTATCCCACATCATCAGCATGCCGCCGAGTTTAAATCCGATAATAAATCCGACTACGGCATTGGTGATGAGTTCGCTCCAGGATGCCGGTTCTCCGATAATTATTTTTTCTTTTACAGGATGCAGAATGCCATCCCTTTCCTTGCGCTTTAATTTGATATACAATATCCATCCTGCTGCGAGAAATGCCATCCCGACAAAAAATCCGAAGGAAAATACCGGAAATTTTAAATGTGTGTGAAAAACAGCATTAATAAATTCGGCAAGTGTTGCGTAGGATCTTAATTCTATCATCAGTAAAGTATTCTTTTAGTGTGCATGCATATTTGCATGTTCTTGTTCAACCGGAAATGTCTCTTCCGCAATAATTTGCCCCTGCATATCACCGGAAGGTGTGATACTGCATAACCGCACGGCGACGATCTCATTTACCAGCAACGGATCATATTCTGTTTTCACACGGATATAATTATCGGTAAAGCCGAACATTTCCGCACCGTCGTTTTCCGCTTCAAATAAAACCGGACGAACCGTATTTTCAAACTGCGTATAAAATGCTCTTTTTTTCTTTTCTGATAAATTACGCAATTGCTGCGTGCGTTCTTCCCTGATTTTTTGCGGAACAACATCCGGCATTTCAACTGCTAATGTATGTGCACGTTCACTGTAAGTAAAAACATGCAAATAAGAAATTTCCAGTTCGTTCAGAAAATGGTACGTGTCGAGAAAATCAGCATCTGTTTCACCCGGAAATCCCGTGATCACATCGACACCGATACAGGCATGCGGCATTCGTTTCCTTATAGTTGTAATGCGATCCGCATATAATGTCCGCAGATAACGGCGGCGCATTAATTTTAAAATTTTATCGGAGCCGCTTTGCAGCGGAATATGAAAATGCGGGACAAATTTTGAGGACCGGCTTACGTATTCAATTATTGCATTGTTGAGTAAATTCGGTTCAATGGAAGAAATCCTGAATCGTTCAATTCCTTCTACCTGATCGAGAGCTTTGATCAGTTGCAGAAAATCCTCCTCCTTGCCGAGAGTATTTTGTTTTCCGAAATCACCAATATTTACGCCTGTGAGCACGATTTCCCTGATTCCCTGTGCGGCGATCATTTCTGCATTGTGCACCACATGTGCAATCGTGTCGCTGCGGCTGTTTCCGCGTGCAAGCGGGATCGTGCAAAAGGAACAGGAATAATCGCAACCATCCTGGATTTTCAGGAACGTCCGCGTGCGTTCACCTATCGACCAGGAAGCATTAAAAACACTTACATCTTTAATATCCGACGCAATGAACTGACCTTTTTTTATTTCTGCGGAAGTTGCCATCAGCTCCGCAATATGTTTTACCAGTTCGAATTTTTCTGCTGCCCCCAGCACGAGATCCACGCCTTCGATCGCTGCAATTTCGGCAGGTTTTAATTGCGCATAACAACCCACGATCACCACGCGCGCCTGCGGTGCAATTCTCAAAGCCTGCTTCACCACTTTTCTGCATTTCTTATCGGCATGTTCTGTCACCGAGCAGGTATTGATCACATATACATCAGCTTTTTCGTGAAAGGGCCTTATCGCGAATCCGACATCCTGCATACTTCTGCCTAACGTACTCGATTCCGAATAGTTGAGTTTGCATCCAAGTGTATAGAAGGCTACAGATTGCTGAGGCATGGGCGCAAAGGTAGGGAAAAGGAGGGAGCAGCGGATTTTTGACAATAACAAAATTCACCTCTGCACAAAGCCGTCAGGTAGCTGCATAGGTATATTTTTCTGATGTGATTTGCAGGTATATAATTCCGGGCCGGGTCCCCGGACAATCCTGCCCCGTCAGAGGTCCCGGCAGAGCGGTCATGAAAGATTTGTGCTTTTACGAAAATCCCCTAATTACTGCTTATTCACT
>CAYTFT010000368.1:0-2888 GCA_964437155.1 uncultured Chitinophagales bacterium
CAGGTGATTATCTTCCGATTTCAAGATATATCTATACGTATGACGGCACCTCACTTGCCAATATTGTGTATCAGTATTAGGGTGTGGACTGGGTGAATAGTCTGCTTACCATTTATACCTATACGCCTGAAGGCCGTATCGATAATCTAGTATATCGCAACTGGGATGGCGTTAGCTGGTATGACAGTTTCCGAACGCTTTTTACGTATGATGCAGATGGTGATATCACCGAAAGGGTTATGCAATCCTATGATTTCGGGTGGCAGACAGAGCAACATTATCTCTATTCTTATGATGCTCTCGATTTTAATAATCTTGTCGAATTGCAGTTATTCGATGGAACGGATTACCAGGATTTTCAGAAATTCGATCTGACTGAATTTTCAGACGGATTGCCTGCTATGAATACGGTAAGCTACTGGGATGGATTTATCTGGACACCTGTTTACCGCGCAACATTTATGTATGAATCATTTGATGATGGTACTGTTGGAACACTGGAAACACCTGTTGCAGAAACTGATCTTTCGGTAAGTCCGAACCCCGCAACAAATTATATTTCCATTGAATTTACTTCCGGTGGCCAGCAACCCGCCGTCATTATGATAACAGATGCATTGGGTAATATTGTCGACAGGCAAACGATAATAGCTGTTCCCGGACAAAATACAATACGCACTTCTTTATCAGACAATTTATCGAAAGGAATATATTCCGTTCAAATCATAATTGCAGGAACAAAAACGGTGAAAAGTTTTGTAGTTGATTAAATAATCAAAAAGAATATTACTATAAATAAAACAGCGGATATTGTTTGATCAATATCCGCTGTTTTTATGTCCGGAATTTTTTATGCTTTATAAGGCATATTACACAATATCATTGCAACAAGAATAAGGGAGAGGAGATGATAACCCGTGTTGATAAAGAACAATTTCCACGATTTCATTTCCCATGCGGTGCTTCCGAGATCGCCCGGCAGATAGAACCCAAGCCAGGTAAATACGGCAGCCATCATCGCATTTTGTGTAACGGATATTTCCTCCATATCGGGTACGAACGACCAGGCGGCAATATTATGCGCAAATACCCACGCCATAAGAAAATTCCCGATGACCATGAAGATCATCCCTTTCATCAGGGCCCCTGCAGGCGGTTTTTTATTCGTATCGAACCCCATTTCCTTTCCCCAGGCCTTTCCGAAAAGGGGCGTATACCAGATAAATCCGAGAATAAAATTGGCGACAACCGATATAATTATCGCCATCATGTTGATTTTAATTTCGTCCATAGTTGAAGGTTTTGTTGTGAATTTTGAATGAAGCTAAGGAAAATTGGGAGATGTCGGGGGAGTTTAACAGTTAGTTAAAAGCTCTTCGTTTATCAAAAAGACAGTTTTACCTTCTTCTAGTACGATCCAATCCCGCTTTACCAGATGTTATTCAGCATAATTGCAACCCCTTACCAGCATAAGTTTGTATGCAGCAGCAGCGGGCGAATAAGCCGGGACAGATTCTTTTTAACGGCTGATTTTATTATAGCGAAATTGCATGTCGGCATCTAGGAAGATGTTATCCTTACAAATTCCTTTAGTTGCTGCATTCGCTCCCGTCATTTCAAAAAAGTTTTTCAATTGCGCTCCTGCCTTTGCCGGCAGACAGCGACAAGAAGGGCTATGGCAGTTCCGGATGATGCCCGGCGATCCTTCGTGAGAAGGCTTTCAAATGAAATTAAACCTCAGGGAAACTCTGAAAATTTATTGCTTAATTAATAGCACAACGTGTTAAGTATTTATAATTTTTGAATCTGTCCGGTTAAAATCGAAATTCCATTTTCCAGCTGAATAAAATACATACCGGCAGGAATATTTTCCATCGGTATGGTAATAACACCGTTTGCATTATCTGTATGCATGGAAGCAACCGTCTGACCGATATTATTTTTTACAATAACATGTATACTGCCATCGAAACCGGCCGGTAATATTATCGTACAATCAGTGCCGACAGGGTTGGGCTGCATCTGTAATTGCGAGTGAATATCCTGTATACCAAGGGTTGTCATCTCAATGGTATGACAGATCTCATCCGTGCATCCGATATCATTGGTAATAGTGAGGCAAACTTCGTATGTGCCGGCAGCAGTATAAGTATGCACCGGATTCGCTTCCGTTGATGTTGCTCCGTCCCCGAAATCCCATTCCCATCCGACTGCAACTCCGGATGCATCCGTAAATGTTACCGCGAGATCAGATGTCGTATAAGTAAATTCTGCTGCGCTGAGTTCATCGTCAATCAGAAGGGTGACCGTATCATATACAAATCCGGACTGCGGATTGAATAAATACAGGACAACACTTTCCAGACTTTCGAAGATCGCATCATGGATCGGAACGATCTCGATGATGCCAACGCTGTCGCCTGCAGGAATAGTTAGTTGCTCCGGAATTTCTTCGTAGTCAACGCCGTTTGTCGCACTTCCGCCGATATGATAATCCAGCACCAGCGGTTCACCGGAAACAACTTCATTGGTGAATTTAAAATATCCGTTCGCACATTTTTCAACGGCTTTATCCAGATCGAGATCCGCATACGATTCATGTGTCATACGCAAACTTCCGAGACTGCCTGTTTCCAAAAATACACCCGAATCCAGAACACCATCTGCAGCATCTGCTACGGCAATTTTCATATGATAAGTTTCACCTGCGGTAACCGGAGTTGATGCTGTAAGTAACGTTGTAAATCCGTCGTACTGGATATAATACGGATCGGTATTGTAAGGGGCCTCCCATCCGGTTCCGTTGTCGACATAATAATCAGGATTGGTAAAGCTGTTTACGTTATTGATCGCAACGGGTAATGCTGTGCCGGGAACCAGAGCAATAT
>CAYTFT010000369.1:0-2887 GCA_964437155.1 uncultured Chitinophagales bacterium
ACCTGATCACCCGTTACACCGAGTAATAATAATCCGAGGCCGTCGTTTCCGTGGGGCAATGCATCTGCATAATACTTCGGACGCAGATGTTCTTTACCGCTGTATATTGCACGGATCTTATTTTCAACTTCTTCCACCAATCCGTGTTCCCGGATATATTTTTCACATTGCTGATCAATGGCTGCATTCATAAAAAATGCAAGCAGCATGGGCGCAGGTCCGTTGATCGTCATCGAAACCGATGTTTTCGGATCGGCAAGGTCAAATCCGCTGTATAATTTTTTTGCATCATCCAGGCAGCAGATACTTACTCCGCTGTTGCCGATCTTTCCGTAAATATCCGGACGGTAATCAGGATCGTTGCCATACAAGGTAACGCTGTCAAATGCAGTGGAAAGGCGCTTTGCGGGCATGCCCAGACTCACATAATGAAATCTTTTATTGGTGCGTTCCGGTCCGCCTTCTCCTGCAAACATTCTGGTGGGATCTTCTTCTTCGCGTTTAAAAGGATAAATGCCCGAAGTATAGGGAAATTCACCGGGAACATTTTCCTGTAACTGCCATTGTAAAATATCACCCCATGCAGCATATTTCGGTAATGCTATTTTAGGTATCTGCAAATGACTTAAACTTTCGGAATGTGTTTTTATTTTCAGTTGCTTGTCCCGCACCTTAAAAATATAATATTCCCCGCGATAGGAAGCTACTTTATTATTCCAGTTGAGGATAAGATCGAGATTTTCGTTATCTATCTTTTTAGCGGTTCTGGTATATTCTTCTCCGAGTTTTTCTTTCAGCGCTGCATCGGAAACAATTTCCTTCGTTGTATGAATTGCGTAGAGTTGTTGTGCGATCGCCGACTGTTCCATTACTTTTTTATCGTAGCCCCGGTTGTTCTCCGAAATTTCAGCAAGATAGCGTGTGCGCTGCGGAGGGATGATGAATATTTTTTTACTCATTTCATCCGTAATATGAAAATCGGAATGCAGATCAACCTTTGTTTTTTCTTTGATCGTATCCATCAGATGACGATATAACTGATTGGTACCCGGATCGTTGAACTGTGAAGCGATCGTTGCAAACACCGGCATGGAATCAGGATCCTTACCAAATAATTTATGGTTGCGCTGAAATTGTTTCCGCACATCGCGCAGCGCATCCTGTGCTCCGCGTTTGTCGAATTTGTTGATTGCAATAATATCCGCAAAATCCAGCATGTCTATTTTTTCAAGCTGACTCGCAGCGCCATATTCAGGCGTCATCACATACATACAAACATCGCTGTGCTCGGTTATTTCCGTATCACTTTGTCCGATACCGGATGTTTCCAAAATGATCAGATCGAAATTTGCTGCCTTTAATATTTTCACCGCTTCATCCACGTGTTTGCTTAATGCAAGATTTGCCTGCCGCGTCGCCATGGAACGCATATACACACGTGGATTATTGATCGCATTCATGCGGATGCGGTCACCTAATAATGCACCACCTGTTTTTCTTTTGCTCGGGTCAACAGAAAGAATTGCAATTGTCTTATTTTCAAAATCAAGTAAAAATCTTCTCACCAGTTCATCTACCAGACTTGATTTTCCTGCGCCACCGGTTCCGGTTATGCCCAATACAGGCGTTGTATTTTCTCTGATGATGCTGTTCACCTGCGCCATAATATTTTCTGCATCCGCCGTCTGATTTTCAACTGCTGAAATGCAATGCGCAATACTGCCCCAGTTATTTATTCCAAGCTTGCTGATCTCTCCATTCAGGTGAATGCCTGTCGCATAATCACTTTTTTCAACGAGATCATTTATCATTCCCTGCAATCCTAAAGCACGGCCGTCATCCGGAGAATAAATCCGTGTGATGCCATATGCCTGTAATTCTGCAATTTCTGAAGGCAGGATGGTGCCACCGCCACCGCCGAATATTTTAATATGTGATGCTCCTTTTTGTTTTAAAAGATCGTGCATGTATTTAAAATATTCAACGTGCCCGCCCTGATAACTTGTCATTGCTATTGCCTGCACATCTTCCTGAATAGCGCAATTCACTACTTCATCGACACTGCGGTCGTGGCCCAGATGGATCACTTCCACACCGGTTGCCTGAATGATGCGGCGCATCACATTGATAGCAGCATCATGCCCGTCGAATAAACTGGCCGCTGTTACGATCCGCACTTTATGTTTAGGGTGATACGGTTGGACTTCTTTCATCATATGGAATATACCGCAAATTTAAGGATTCAGTCCGGAGCCGTGAAATCACCGGGCCTTAAATAACAAGCCGGAGATACCTGGGATACCTCCGGCCTGCAAAGATATATTTCGATTATTGCGCGATCACCACTTTCTGAAACCCGATAATTCCGGAATCCGTTTTGAAGTATATGAAATAGATACCCGATGGAATATCAGAAACATCCATACTGAATTCATTTTCTCCCGAACCCGCCATACCGCTGTAAATATCTTTCAGTTGTTTGCCTGTAATATCATACAGTCCGATATTCAGGTTGCAGTTCTGTGTTGATGTAAAATGAATATTCAGCACATCAGTCGCCGGAGCGGGGCTTATAATAATATTATTCAGAATGCCGGTATTTTCAATTGCAAGCGCAACTTCAACTACTTCGCATTTTGTATCCGAACATAAGGCAGTTGCGATGGTAAGACAAACATTATAGCTGCCAATAGTAATGTAAGTATGCACCGGATTTTCAAGCGTTGAATTATATCCGTCGCCAAAATCCCAGAAATAGGCCATCGGGTCGCCACCTGCATCGGAATAATTCGTGAAAGTGGCAGATAGTGCGTCTATCGTAAATTCAAATTCCGCATTACAGAAAAAAGTATCAATTACGTCAACTGCTACCGTTTCGCAATATGTA
>CAYTFT010000370.1:0-2876 GCA_964437155.1 uncultured Chitinophagales bacterium
AGATGGCGGTATTTAAATGAGAGAGAGATCATTAAATTGAAATATCTGAAATCCTAAAATAAAAAAATCCCGCAAACTGTTGCGGGATTTTAATTTATTTAGATTACAATATCAATCCTCTTTCACGGTTGCAACCGGGGCGAGTTTCGCCTTGATCTTGGTTTCGATCTCTTTCGCAAGTTCAGGATTATCCTTCAGTAATTCTTTCACACCTTCGCGGCCTTGTCCGAGTTTGGTCCCCTCGTAACTATACCACGAACCACTTTTCTGGATAACACCACATTCGGCACCCAGGTCGATGATCTCTCCGATCTTGGAAATTCCTTCTCCGTAAATGATATCGAACTCTGCCTGACGGAACGGCGGCGCTACTTTGTTCTTCACGATTTTCACCTTCACGCGGTTACCGATCACATCATCCTTTTCTTTTAATTGCCCGATGCGGCGGATATCAATGCGGATGGAAGCGTAGAATTTCAGCGCATTACCACCGGTGGTTGTTTCCGGATTTCCGAACATCACGCCGATCTTTTCACGCAACTGGTTGATGAAAATACAACAACAGCCTGTTTTATTGATCGTCCCGGTGAGCTTACGCAAAGCCTGACTCATTAGTCGGGCCTGCAGGCCCATTTTGCTTTCACCCATTTCCCCTTCGAGTTCGCCCTTGGGAACAAGTGCCGCAACAGAGTCGATTACCACCACATCCAGTGCGCCGGAGCGGATCAGATGATCGGCTACTTCAAGCGCCTGCTCACCATAATCGGGTTGTGAGATCAAAAGATTCTCAACATCCACACCCAGTTTCTCTGCATATGTTTTATCGAAAGCGTGTTCCGCATCAATAATTGCGCAGATACCGCCTTTTTTCTGTGCTTCGGCAATGATATGCACCGCGAGCGTGGTTTTACCTGAAGCCTCAGGTCCGTAGATCTCCACGATCCTTCCCTTCGGAATGCCGCCGATACCTAATGCGAGGTCCACACCAATGGATCCTGTCGGAATATAATCTTCAGCCACTACGGGCGAATCGCCCAGCTTCATGATGGTTCCTTTACCATACAATTTGTTGATACTGTCAACTGCAAGGCCCAATGCCTTGATTTTTTCATTTGTTGCTTCTGCCATTTTCTTTTGTTTTTAAAGGTTTAAAAATGAAATGCAACGAGGATCTGCGACTGCAGGATGATCGCCCTCGCATATCCTCATTGCATCTGCGAAGCTAAATAAATATTCGCCGGAATAAAACGCTTTTCGCTTTTTTAAACAGGTTGTTAATAAAAACAAAGAGGCTTGGAAGGTTTGTTAAAGAGTTTGGCGTGCAACCGCGATGCATTATTTTCGCTGAAAATACTGATCATGTTAAGAAACCTGCTTTTTGTTTTTGCGGCAACCTGGCTGCTCTCTTCCTGTAGCACAGGAAACACGCAACCGGAGATACAATCTCCTGCGGACGAAGCCCAGCAATTTCTGGACAGTTATAATGCAAAATATCAGGAATTATATACTGCCAGCAGTGAGGGGCAATGGTTGCTCAATACGCATATTGTGGAAGGTGATAATACGGCTTCCGATAATGCTGCGAAAGCCGATGAAGCATTTGCTGCATTTACCGGAAGTAACACAGTGATAGATGCATGCAAAAAATTTCTTGCAATGAAAGACAAACTGACACCCCTGCAGGTAAAACAGTTTGAAGTGATCTTATTTAATGCAGGAAATAATCCGGAATCAGCCGGAGAGATTATTGCAAAGCGCATAGCACTTACCAATAAGCAAACGGAAATGCTGTATGGTTTTAAATATGAACTCGACGGAAAGCAGGTTTCAACAAATGATATTGATAAAATTTTGCGCGAATCAACAGATATGTTTGAGCGTAAAAAGGCGTGGACAGAAAGTAAGGAAGTGGGTAAAACTTTGAAAGACGGATTGAGCGGACTTCAGTTTGTGCGCAATGCATCGGTGCAGCCGCTGGGTTATTCTGATTTCTTTTCTTATATGGTGAGTGAATATGGAATGACGAGTGATGAAATGCTTCAACTTACGCATAGTATGATTAGTGATGTATGGCCATTGTATCGCGAATTACATACCTGGGCCCGGTATGAGCTGGCAAAAAAATATAATCAGCCGGTACCGGATTATTTGCCGGCCGACTGGTTGCCAAACCGCTGGGGACAGGACTGGACGGCGATGGTAAATGTGGAGGGAACAAATATTGATGCGGCCCTGCAAAAACATACACCCGAATGGATCGTAAAACAGGGAGAAGCATTTTGGGTGAGTATGGGATTTCAGCCGCTGCCGGAATCTTTCTATAAAAAATCTTCCCTCTATCCTGCACCGCCCGATGCAGGTTATTCAAAAAATAATCATGCAAGTGCATGGCATATGAATCTTGATCAGGATGTTCGTTCGCTCATGAGCGTTGAAACAAATACTGAATGGTGGAGTACGGTTTTGCATGAGCTGGGTCATATTTATTATTACCTGCAGTATTCAAATCCGAATGTGCCGATGGTATTACGCACCGGCGCAAATCGCGGTTATCATGAAGGATTTGGTAGTATGATGGGAATGGCAAGCCTGCAAAAACCATTACTCGAAGGGCAGGGATTAATTCCGAAGGGGACCGTTACAAATGATACCTTGAAATTATTGAGTGAGGCGCTGGATTTTGTTGTACATATTCCATGGGGCAGCGGGGTGATGACGGAATTCGAATACAATTTATATGCGAAGAACCTTCCGCGCGAGGAGTACAATGCATTGTGGTGGGATCTTGTGAAAAAATATCAGGGAATTGTGCCGCCATCGGAGAGAAGTGATGCGGATGGATATTGTGATGCAGCAACTAAAACGCATATTAATGA
>CAYTFT010000371.1:0-2852 GCA_964437155.1 uncultured Chitinophagales bacterium
AACAATAGAAATCAATACGGGTTCAGCATATAAAAAGAAGGCGGTGCATTTGTATAAGCCGGATATTATCCCGGTAAACGCCATTAAAATGGAACTGGAATTATTTGCGAAGGCAATTATTAACGATACTGAAACACCGGTTACGATAGAAGATGGTTTCCGTGCATTACAGGTAGCGCATCTTATTCTCGGTAAGATCGAAAAAAATGTTGCCTTCAGATGATTAAACCCATTTGTGAATATTCAATCCCCGTATAAAACAGCATCATTTCATATTATGCAAGGAAATAAATTCAGATATCCTGTTCTCTCCATATTTTTAGTGATTGTTGTGGCCGGTTGTAATATCATTAATCCGGATGAACCTGTCCCTTCTTATATTTATATCGATAAATTTTCATTTACCTGCTCACTCGATGATCAGGGATATAATTCAGAAAAGATCACCGATGGATGGGTTTATGCAAACAATGCATTTATCGGCGCATTTGAATTACCCGCAACAGTGCCGTTGCTTACCGACAGTACCACAGAAATAATTGTATATCCGGGCATTAAGGAAAACGGCATTTCCGGCACTGCGATGATCTATCCGTTTTATAATGCATATACCGTTACACGCGATCTCACTGCCGGCGAAACCGATACCCTCCATCCTGCCACCACATATAAACCGTCAACGGCGATCTCGTTCCTGTTCGTGGAAAGATTTGAAGTGGGTAATATTTTCGGTCCGGTAGAAAGTGATGTAACGCTTACAACCACCACTTCTGAAACCGATGTATTTGAAGGCGACAGGTCTGCTGTTACAACACTTACGCCCGATCTTGACACCTTTCGTGTAGCAACGGGAACACCCTTATACCTCCCAACGATCGATCACCAGCTTTTTCTTGAGATAGATTACAAATGTGCTATTGAATATCAGGTATTTATGAAGTGTACGACTACAACGGGGTCGCAGCTGTATGATGATGTGTTAACTATTACACCAAAAGAATACTGGAACAAGATCTATGTAAATCTGAATCCGTCGTTGCAGTTTTTTGCCGCCTTTCAGCCAGACTATTATGCACTTGAATTCAGGGCGCAGAATATTTCAGGCGATACAGCGCAGTTGTTTTATGATAATATTAAACTCATTCAGTCGAAATAATGCGGTATAAAAAAAAGATCGGCATTCTCACGTATATTCTTTCCGATTTTATATCGGCAATGATCGTCTGGGCCGGACTTTTCTTTTTCAGAAAATTTGTGATCGAAGCGTATGCGGGAAATATCCATTCTCTGATTCTGGAGGATCCGAATTTTTATTACGGTGTTCTGGGGATTCCGTTCATCTGGCTTACGCTGCATTTCATTGCCGGCACCTATACGGATATTTACCGGAAATCGAGATTGTCGGAGATCACCCGCACCTTTGTGGTTACCTTTATCGGTGTATTAATTATTTTCTTTGCTCTGCTTCTCGATGATTATATCAATAATTACCGCGATTATTATCAGGTGTTCTTCGTTTTATTTCTCGGGCAGTTCTTCATAACAGCGATCTGCAGAATGATCATCCTAACGCGCGCTAAACGGCAACTGCAAAAGGGCCTGGTTGCGTATAATACCATTATTGTGGGAAGTGATCAGCGTGCGCTTTCCATTTATAATGAGATCATGCATTATAAAAAATCACTTGGTTACGCCTTTACAGGATTTGTGGAAGCCAACGGCAATCACGATGCCGGTATCAGTAAATTTCTGCCATCGCTCGGTAAATTACCGCAGCTGAGTGATATTATAGCAGGACGCAATGTTGATGAAGTTATTATTGCAATAGAAACATCCGAGCACCATTTACTGAATGAAATCATTGATACGCTCGCAGAAAAAGAAAACATAGTTATTAAGATCGTTCCGGATATGTATGATATCCTTTCGGGAAGTGTAAAAATGAGCAACGTTTTGGGAGCGGTGCTCATAGAAATTTATCCCGATCTTATGCCCAAATGGCAGCGGGTAATTAAGCGGATGATCGATATTGCTGCTGCCATTTTAGTATTTCTGCTGTTATGGCCTTTATATATTTTTATTGCCATTCAGGTAAGGCTCTCTTCCCGGGGCCCGATATTTTATAAACAAGAGCGCGTTGGCCTCAACAATAAACCTTTTACCATTTATAAATTCCGTTCGATGTATGTTGGCGCCGAAGAAAACGGCCCGGCATTATCGAGTGAAAATGATGAACGGATAACGCCCTGGGGACGCATTATGCGCAAATGGCGTTTTGATGAATTACCACAGATCTATAATATTTTAAAAGGGGAAATGAGCCTGGTAGGCCCGCGACCAGAGCGACAATTCTATATTGACAAGATCGTAAAGATTGCGCCCACCTATAAACATCTGCAAAAAGTAAAACCGGGACTCACAAGCTGGGGTATGGTCAAATTCGGATATGCGAGCGACGTTGACCAGATGATCCAGCGCATGAAATATGATCTTCTTTATATAGAAAATATGAGCCTCGCCATTGATTTTAAAATTTTGTTTTATACCGTGCTGATCATTTTTCAGGGTAAAGGAAAATGAAAATTGATTGCAGAATTTATATCTGCTGCAGATATTGACTCCCGGCTGTAAGTACATTTACCAAAACACAGCGCACTAAGATTATGCTGATTTTATTTTGTTGCATGCATTTTTAATTACACTTAAAACGGCCAGCCCATGGGAACCGTAAAATAAATTATGGCCATGAGTATCAGGGTGAGTCCGCCTCCCACTTTAATAAAATCGATGAATTTATATTTACCCGGACCATACACCAGAATACAGGAAGGTTCAAACGGGGTGATCAGTGA
>CAYTFT010000372.1:0-2851 GCA_964437155.1 uncultured Chitinophagales bacterium
GGTGATTAAAGAGGTTTCGGAAAAAACCGGTGTAGGCGTGAAAAAAGTGTATGTCGGCATCGCGGGGCAGCATATCAAAAGCATGCAGCATCGCGGCATCCTCACGCGTGAGAGTTCCGATTCAGAGATTACGCGCGAGGATGTGAAGAAGCTGATACATGATATGTATAAACTTGCAATGCCGCCCGGAGACCGCATCATTCACGTATTGCCGCAGGAATTTATCGTCGATGGTGAATTGGGCATTAAAGATCCGGTAGGCATGAGTGGTGTACGCATCGAGGCGAATTTCCATATTATCACCGGACAGATTTCCGCAGCAAAAAATATTTTTAAATGTGTGGAGAAAGCCGGATTAAAAGTGACCGATCTTATACTTGAACCCTTGGCTTCCGCTGCGTCCGTTTTAAGTGAAGAAGAAAAAGAAGCAGGTGTTGCATTAGTGGATATTGGTGGCGGTACTACGGATATCGCAATTTTCCAGGATGGAATTATCCGCCATACTGCTGTTATTCCGCTGGGTGGAAATATCATTACCGAAGATATCAAGGAAGGCTGCATGATCATGAAAAATCAGGCAGAGATCCTGAAAGTAAAATTCGGATCTGCACTCGCAACGGAAACAGAAGAAAACGAGATTATTTCGATCTCCGGATTAAAGGGCCGTGAACCGAAAGAAATTAAAGTGGAAAATCTTGCGCGCATTATTCAGGCAAGAATGGAAGAGATCCTCGAACATGTGTATTATGAAATTAAATTATCAGGATTTCAGAAAAAACTCATCGGCGGTATTGTTGTAACGGGAGGTGGTGCGCAGTTGAAACATATCGTACAGCTCGTTTCCTATTCCACCGGACTCGATGCACGTGTGGGTTATCCTACGGAACATTTATCCAAATCGAAAGCCGAGGATATCCGTCACCCGATGTATGCCACTGCTGTCGGTTTGATTCTGAAAGGGTATGAGGACCGCAAGTTCAGGGAGGAAGAACAAAATGAATTGCATGTGCATTCTGAACCTGTAAGCAATAATCAGGAACCCGTACGTGACCAGTCTGATAAATTATCAGATAAAAAAACAATGGAAGTAGAAGTGGAAGCAGAAATGGAAATGGAGGGAGAGGCACAGGACAATAAACCGGCACATAAAAAAAGCGACAAACCCGGCTGGTGGAAAAATATGCTCACCAGTACGAAGAAATGGTTCGAAGAGGATGATGTTTCGGATTTTAACGATTGAAGCAATTTGTTGATTGGATAATTGGCGAGTTGTTAATTTATAGTACCCTTAAAAACTACTTATGAACGCCGGATTATTGATCGTTCGCAACAGAAAGTTCTCTGCAGAAATAATAAGGTTCTTTGATACACTTGAAACGGATCGCAGGATTCATGGAATAATCGCCCATCAGCTTTTACGATGTTCAACCTCAGTTGGAGCAAATTATCGCGCTGCTTGTCGTTCCCGTTCTCAGGCAGAGTTCGTTTCAAGGATTCGTGTAGTCGAAGAAGAAGCCGATGAATGTTGTTATTGGCTGGAGTTGATGCTCGACTCTTCTATTGGCGTTAAAGGTCAGGTGCAGAGTTTGTTGAAGGAAGCAGAAGAGTTGACAGCCATATTCGCAGCAAGCGGTAAAACTGCCAGAAAAAATCTTGAATTGAAGAAAGGAAAATGAGATGCATCAAATCTCCAGATCAGGTGAATTAAAATTAATAAATCGAAAATTAACTAATTATTAAATCTAAATACCAGCGCTATGTTTTTCGATATTCCAAAAGAACAGTCATCCATCATCAAAGTAATTGGTGTAGGCGGTGGCGGATCCAATGCTGTAAACCATATGTTTATGCAGGGGATCAAGGATGTCAATTTCGTAATATGTAATACTGACCACCAGGCTTTGGAAATGAGCCCGGTTCCGAATAAAATACAACTCGGTCCAAGCCTTACAAAAGGACGTGGTGCCGGCTCACATCCGAGTGTGGGACAACAGGCAACGATGGAAAGTCTCCAGGAGATAAAAGGCCTGCTCGAAAAAAATACCGAAATGGTATTTATCACTGCCGGAATGGGCGGTGGAACAGGAACCGGTGGCGCTCCCGTTATTGCAAAACTTGCAAAGGAAATGGGCATTCTTACCATCGGCATTGTAACAGTGCCGTTTGGCTTTGAAGGGAAGAGAAGAAAATCGCAGGCACATGAAGGACTGGAAACATTAAAACATTATGTGGATGCTATACTGATCGTGAGCAATGATAAATTGCGCGACATGTTTGGCAACCTTGCATGGAATGAAGCGTTCGCAAAGGCGGATGATATTTTAACCACTGCGGCAAAAGGTATTGCAGAGATCATCACTGTTCCTGGATATGTGAACGTGGATTTTGAAGATGTGAAAACTGTATTGCGCGACAGCGGACTTGCCATCATGGGTTCGGGTTCTGCAGATGGCGCCGACAGGGCCATTCATGCCGTTCGCGATGCACTTGAATCTCCGCTGCTGAATGATAATGATATCCGCGGTGCAAGAAATATTTTATTGAATATTTCTTCGGGAAGTAAACCGGTGCTGATGGATGAAATTGCAGAGATCACCGATTTTGTGCAGGAAGCAGCAGGAAATGAATGTGATATTATCTGGGGAAATTGTACCGATGAAACACTCGGGGAAAAACTGATGGTGACGGTGATTGCAACGGGTTTCGAAACTATTGAACAGCGCAATCAGCGGCTCAAGTCCTCTAATTACAAGATTACGCATCTCGATACTTCGAAGAAAGAACCGGTTGAAAAAATTGAACCGAAAAATGATGTAGCAGTTGAAGAAGAATCTTTCACTATTAAGTTGAA
>CAYTFT010000373.1:0-2840 GCA_964437155.1 uncultured Chitinophagales bacterium
AATTATCTATATTGAATGCCTGCCCGAACACTCAGTGGGCGGGGTGAATGCCTGCACGAACACGCAGTGGGCGGGGTGAACCGGGAGTCGTGAGTCGAGAGTCGTGAATCGTGATTTATGAATTTAATATAAGTAAGTTTATCTTCCTGAAGTGAGTTTTCGATTGTCGTCTCTCGAATGTCGATTGTCGACTCTCGATTGTCGTTTCTCGATTCTCGTCTCTCGATTATCCCTTTTTTCGTAAATAATCAATCATATCCTGAATGGTTGTTTCAAGTGAATACTGTTGTTCCCAGCCGGTATCGTTTTTCAGCTTTGTGGAATCGCCGTAAATGATCGGTTCATCGGTGGGGCGCAATAATGCGGGATCCACTTCATGATCGAAGGAAATCTGCATATATTTTTCGATGATCGGAATGATCTCGCTGATCGTATATACTTTATTGCCGGAAATATTATATGCTTCTCCCCATTTTCCTTTATCACTTAATAAGATCAATGCATTTACCAGATCGCGCACATCGGTGATGGCCCTGCGGGTCTGCAAATTACCAACGCGCAATTTCTTTTCTCCTCCCCTTTCAATTTCCACCGCACGGTGTGTAAAATCTGCAACCACATCATTTGTTTTCCGCGGACCTGTTGTATTGAATATCCGCGCACGGATCGTTTTAATTTTATCGTTCTGAAAATACTGGAAGGATAAAAGATCCTGTCCGACTTTACTCACGCCGTAAGGATGCAGCGGTAATAATGCAGCATCTTCCTTTACGGGTGTATTTTCCGGTGTGAGCGAGGCGCCGTATTCGGCAGAACTGCATGCGACCACAACAACGGGATCATAATTTTTATCTTTTTTGCGGATAAATTTTATCGCTTCGAAAATATTTATCGTTCCGTTTACATTTACGTCCATGGTTTCCTGCGGACGATGCCATGAAACGGTGGGATAACTCTGTGCGGCGAGATGAAAGATTTTTTCGGGACGGATATCTTCAATTACATCCAGCACGCGCTGAAAATAGCGCACATCACATTCCACCAGCCGCACCTTTCCGCGGATATCGTTCAGGTCGGTAGTGGGTTTATAATAGGTTCCGATCACATGGCCGCCGCCCTTTGCATGCAGTATTTCTGCCATATGCGAGCCGACCATGCCGCAAACACCTGTTATCAGAATATTCATTCTTACGTGTTATGGATAAAATTACGGCGCAAAGATAAGCAGCAGCCGATGTAAATGGCTACATCGCCGATAATTTTCAACTGCTTTTTGATTTGCTGCTTAGCCCCTGCAGGCATTTTTATTTCGAAGCAAATTTATCGAGATACCCTTTCACCGCATCTTTATTAACGGTGAAGGTCATCATTTTCAGTTTGACATAATCTTCGCTCACGAATATATAACCGAAGCTCGGACTCGCTGGTCCGCAATTGCGGGAACCGGAGCCGGAGTCTTTAAAAAGGAACCAGGTTTTGCCGTTATCCTCCTTATATCCGACGAGATGCATGGCATGATCATCGGTGGTGGATCCATTATTAAAACGCATCTGCCGTGCAGCATCATTGATATTTTCACTGGAAATATCCCAAGTAGGAACAACCGCCATATTATTCCAGCTGTCCCAGCCCGGTTCACTCACATCCCCGCCGATGCTGACACTGTATCCGTTCTTCAGGGCTGCTTTTAAAGCGCCCATGAATTCATCGGCCGGTAAATTATAATACGTTGCGTCATTCCACCAGTTGTCAGGCACATCATATTCCGCCTGCGTGTAAAATGGTTTTGCCATTAATGACATGAAGTCAACATATTTATTCATATCGAGTTTTAAAATATTTTTTGCGAAATCAACCGGCGAATAATTTTTATTCTGATAATTTACCTGTGTCGGTGGTTCTCCCATGTAGAAATTGAGGATGGATTTGATAGTTGCAACCACTTCCTCTTCATTCCAGCTGTTTGCCGTTTTTACACCCTGGAGATAATTATTCATTTCGGCAAACATTTTTTCGTGGTTGTAAAAACTGGCGGTTCCGGTTTTTCCATGATAAGCATCGTACGGTAACGCTCCGTATTTTTTGATCATATTGGTAACGCCGTTCGTTTCACTGCCTTCGCCGAAATTCATATCGCCGCGGTGCTCCACAAAATACATGGCGCGTTCCACATATTGCCAGTAAACGACATACATCTCGCTGAGCTTCATTTGAATGCCACTGGCTTTATACGCTTCACTTTCAAAAAATGAAGTGGTGGAAAAGCACCAGCAGGTACCGGTATTACCCTGTGAAACCGGGGAATTATGCCAGACCTGTGTATAGGTTGAAGCATCCTTTGGCGCGGTGATGCCGGATGCATCTATTTTAAATACCTTATTATCTTTTGGTGTCGCAGGTGGTGTGCTTTTGTTAATATCCTGCATGATCACATCCATGAAATAGCCGCCCTTCGGGTCGCGGTATTCGGCTTTGGTGGGTTGCTGCGCGAAGAGCGATACGGTGTATAGGAGTCCTGCGCCAAGAAATAAGATCTTTCTCATTGTATAGGTTTTTGAATGACAAATTTAGTTATTCAGGATTAAGGAACATGCTTAAACTGCGAGCCGGTTAGTTATGATTTGTTAAGAGTTGATGAATGGGGAAGATTTGATGGGCCGGAAAGGCGGGAAGACGGGAAGGTGCGGGAGGAGATTTATACCGTCGAAATAAATTATTTTCAGATATATAATTTATTTCTTTCCGAAAATTTGTTATTAAATACCGGACTCCGTAGGAGTCCAATGTTTGTAGCAAGATATATCTGATTAAAGACGCGACCGCAGAGCGGTCGAATGATT
>CAYTFT010000374.1:0-2806 GCA_964437155.1 uncultured Chitinophagales bacterium
ATAAGATTGCTCATTACCAGTACCCAGATCAGATCATATCCGAAACTGGCTCCTGCAGCGAGATCAGTGGCCCAGTTGCCGGGGTCCATGTAGCCAACGCTCACCAGGTAAGCCGGACCGATAAACGCCAGAAGGCTCCGCCAGCGCCCCCTGCGGCGTGTTGTATCCACCGTGCTGTGCACATCATCCAGCGACCTTCCGGTGCTTTTTCCGATTATATGTTCCTTCTCTTTTGACACGCTCCGAAATATTTTAGAGCAAATGTAATTATTTTTTAGACTTATCTAAATTCAATTAAAAAAATTTAACACTCACCGTTGTCGGATGTCAATTCCGGAATGATAATGCCTGGTATTTATTTTATCTTCCGCACAAGGATATTGGCGGCTACTTTCTGTGAAACGGTGCGTTCCTTTTTATTATTGATTACGATGACTTTGCTCTGGTCATATTCTTCATCTTCGCTGATCCTGATCTTTGTATTAATGACAAGTCCGATCTTGCCCAGATATTGCAGAAACTGCGGCGTATGATCAATTACACCGACCACTATTCCCTTCGTTCCGGATCCCATTTTATCCAGTGTAACCTCCTCATGATAGGAGATATTTCCATTCTTATCCGGAATAGGGTCGCCATGCGGGTCAAATTTCGGGTACGATAAAAATGCATCTATCCTGTCGGTGAGACTGTCGGATTTGATATGCTCCAGTTGTTCTGCCAGTTCATCCACCTCATCCCAGCTGAATTGTAGCTTTTCGACCAGAAAGGTCTCCCAAAGCCGATGTTTGCGTATCAGGTCCTTGGCGAGTTTTTTTCCCTTTTCGGTCAGTGAAACGCCATAGTATTTTTCGTAATGTATCAGATTTTTTCCCGATAATTTCTTCAGCATATCGGTAACGGAAGCTGCAGTTGTTTTCAGTTTTTCGGAAATCGCATTGGTGGTAACATTATTTTTCTGCATCTCCGACAATTTGAAAATTGCCTTCAGATAATTCTCTTCGGTATGGGACATTCCGGATTTCACAAATTCAAAGGTAAGCGGGAAGGAAATGATTTCAAAGGAAAGTGTTTTAGGAGCGGGCCCATCACTTATTTTTCCTTAGCTGAAGGGAGGAGGGAAAATTTTCTATCTAACAGTGCAAAGCAGATAATAAAGTTTATCCGTGTGATTTCTGAACACTATCTAAAAAAATGAATCAGATCAGAACTGTCCCGTTGCCAGCAGCACCAGTGTGCATGCTTCCACTACTTCTATATTATTTTTTTCTGCAAGGTTTTCGAATTCCTCATTTTCGGCACCGGGATTAAAAATGATACGTTTGGGATGTAATCCGATCACATCGTCATAATATTCTTTCTGGTGATCAGGATTTATATAGACAGTTACAGTATCAACGTCTTTTACTTCGGGAAGATGATCCATAATTTCAGTATCATCGATCATAGCCTTTCGTTTTGCAACGGCTACCACATCATGACCATTTACTTTCAACCTGCGGACAGCTTTATTGGAATATCTTTCCGGATTGGGGGATGCGCCAAGTACGACCGTTCTTTTATTCGACATATGTATAAAATATAAATGCCATGAAAAAAGTTCATGGCATTATTTACAGTCTCTTATATCAGTAACCGCACAGGGTCTTCGAGAAATTGTTTTAACGTCTGCAGAAACCGCGCACCCACTGCTCCATCCACCACCCTGTGATCACAACTCATGGTGAGTTTCATCACATTACCGGGAACCACGGCTCCGTTCTTCACCACAGGCACCTGGCGGATACTGCCGACTGCCAGAATACATGCATCCGGCGGATTGATAATCGCAGTGAATTCTTCGATACCCATCATGCCCAGATTAGATATGGTGAATGTATTTCCCTCCCAGTCAGCCGGTTGTAATTTTCTGTTTTTCGCACGCTCTGCAAGATCTCCGGTTTCTGCCGATAATTGCGCCAGAGATTTATTATCTGCAAAACGGATTACCGGCACAACGAGTCCGTCGTTGATGGCAACTGCCACACCGATATGAATATGTTTATTATACCGGATCGTATCGCCAAGCCAGCTTGCATTTACCTGCGGGTGCGCACGCAACGCCATAGCCGATGCTTTCACAACAATATCGTTGAAGGAAATTTTTACCGGGCTCATTTCATTCATGGAAGCGCGCGCTTTCATCGCGTTATCCATATCTACAGAAATATGCAGGTAAAAATGCGGGGAGGTGAATTTACTTTGTGATAATCTTGCTGCAATTGTTTTGCGCATTTGCGAAACAGGTACGTCTTCAAATTGTTCCTCTCCCGTAAATTGCGGAATATTGATCACGACCTGTTTTTCCACTTTTACCTCACCGGACTTTTGCGGATTAAAATTCTCAACATCTTTTTTGATAATCCTGCCTTCCGGTCCGGAGCCGGTAACGGCAGTGATATTGATTCCCTTTTCGGCTGCAATTTTTTTAGCGAGCGGAGATGCCTTGACGCGGTCGTCGGTAGTTTGCTCTGTTTCTGCGATCACCGGTGCTGCTTCTTTTTTACTGTCCCCCTGTTTTTTCTCCTCCGTTTTATTTTCCTTTTTCGGTTCGGCATCTTGTGCAAGCAAGGCCTGAAAATCTTCGCCTTCTTTTCCAACGATAGCAATGATCTGATCCACCTGCGCACTTTTTCCCTTTTCAACGCCGATATATAACAGCGTTCCCTTCACATAATTTTCAAGTTCCATGGTCGCCTTGTCGGTTTCCACTTCTGCGAGTATATCACCTGATTTTACAGTATCACCCACTTTTTTATGCCATTCC
>CAYTFT010000375.1:0-2802 GCA_964437155.1 uncultured Chitinophagales bacterium
GTGTACGCCGGTTACCCCGTAATTATATGTATTATAATGTTTATAAAAAATATTCATCAGCCCCGCTTTATATTACCTCCTGGTCGTTAGGCTGAATTTTGATTTAGAGAAATCGGCTGTCTCCCCCTGCAGATCATAATTACCGTAAAAGACAACATGAAACAGATCATCGGTGAACTGGCTCGATTCTTCGAAATTGTAATCTATACCTGCAATGAAAATATTATTTTCATTTTTTTTCGTCTTCATCATGAACCATGCGCCATTATTAAAATCTATTCCGATCGTATTCAGATCTGTCAGGTTTGCCGATGCATCATCCTTCATCTGTTCATCAATAAATCCAGATCCGAAAAAATTCTTAATAAAATTTACCGTGAAACAATTACTTGCGGTATAAAAATCACTGTAAACGGTAAATGCGAACCGTGCATTTTCCATATTGGTTGTAACCGGATCGAATAATCCGAATATCGAAGTTGAAGGCTGATAGGTATATCCGTCACCTGTTGCAGTTTTCGTTGAATCGGCTGCGGCAAATGATATTTGCATACAGGTAAGGCATACGATGGCAAGGCAAATTAATTTTCTCTGCATCACGGTCTAAAGATCACTGGTTGAAAATGTGTAATTAATATCGCCGACAAGCTGGATCGACATGATGTAATCGCTGTAAATTTTTACAATTTCGCTGCAGGTCGGGATACTGGCTGTATTGAATTTTATAGTGGCCGTTGCATGTGTTGCATTGAGAATGGCATCCTTCAGCAATCCGTCAACTGTCTGGTGCAGTTCGCTGGAGGTGGCATCATGCACCCGGCAATCCGGACTTAATATTCCGGGATTGATATTCGCGCCGTTAAAATCGATCGAGTCGAGTGCAGTACCGAAATCATCATAGAAAACAAGTTTAATATTCGCATCCAGCGGGAAAGTATTATCTGCGTACAACGTCAGATTGATGGTTCCGATACCTTCCGTTCCATTGCCATTATCGAGTGTGATGGGAAAATCATTTTGAAGGGTAAGATTGCTGGCAAAAAATTCAAGCGGCATATCCAGGTTCAGACTGATCTTTAATTTACTGTTTCCCAATACGAAATCCTGGTAATTAAATTCATTCCCGTTCGGATTCACACTCATCGAAACATCATAAAATAATTTATCGGGAAACATTTCAATAAGGTCGTTGATATTTGAATTCGCCGAATTCAATGCAATGGTGGTATATCCCGGAACATATGGATTATCCACGGCGCGGTTCACGTGCAGCGACTGTCCGATCACCGAAGGGCAATCCAGCATAATGGTTTGTCCGGTTTCCGTATTCGTTGCACCCAGTGAATTGATAACAACATTTCCTTCCGCACCCAAACCATTTTCTACTTCGAGATTGATATTAATATCACCAAAATGAATTTCACCATCCACAAACTGATCGAAAATGTCAATGCCCGCAGTTGTATCGGCAACAGCAATTTCATACTGGCCGAGATAACCGCGCAATTCGTTCGGGACAATATCCTGTAAACCATAGATCACCTTCAGACTGTCTTCCAGTGTAATATGCGTTGCAATTCCCGTATATTCAATAGAGGCAGTAAATTCCTGATAGAAAGTATTTACACTATTGCCGTCGCTGCCGCGCAGATCAATAGTATAACCTGAAATATCATAGGGTTCATCCATGATCGTATGCGGAGGGACCACTGTGGTAATGCTCACTGAATTTCCGAATTCATCAACGGCACCGGGAATATTATACTGAATATGAATTGTATCATCCATGCTGTTGTCGACATAAATAACAACAGATCCTGTATCAATTCCCATTAATGTAAATTCAGGTCCGCCCATATCATATTCCACATCATTTGCATCATTTACAAGATTCTGATCGGGGAAAATTGCTGTTGCCTCGATCAGTTCCATATCATATGCTTCCAGGGAAATTACAACTGCATCAGAAGTATCGATCAGCACCGAATCGCCATAACTGCCGGGAGTGCCGAAGTTGAGAATTTCTGCGATCAGGTTTCCTTCCACCGTCATACCGGTGAGATCGGTGATACTCATAACCGGAACACCGGCATGCGGAACCAGATCAAATGTATCCTGCACGATCAATGCGCCGTCGCCGGCATTCGATAACTTAAAAATTACGCTGTCGAGGTCAACCGGCAATCCGTTTGCGATGGATAATTTTAAATAGCCGTGACTGAAGGTTGCGGTTTCGAAAAAGCTGGTAGCATCGATTGGTGTCGGGTCGGTGGATAATCCCACGAGCGGGTCCATCACAATAGAATCACCATTGGAGGCGATGATCAGTGTGCCCAGCGGAAAGCCAAGGTCAATAGCGATCTGGCCGAGGGAAATAGGAACACTCATATACTGATCTTCCAGTGTGAGTGAATCCAGTGAAACATAATAAGTAACAGAGGTATCGGGAATTTCAATAGCCTCTTTCGTAAGGTCGTAATCGAGGAGTGAACTCTTGTAGACAAGTGTTACATTTTGCTCATCGTCAATCTCTGCAAGTGAATCGGGCACCAGATCATACAGATCGAGGGTGCCTTTTAAAATGGGCGCGAGATAACGCGTATCCCAGCCCGTATCAAGACTGTTTCGGCAGGATGAAAAAACTGTAAGAACCGTCAATATGAGGAGTATGCCTTTGGTAAACGTATTCATTCTGTTGTGAAGATAGCCAAATTTTTATGGGAGTTGCACAAGGCGCTTCTTAATGTCGCTGAGCCGGCCTTTCGGGATCGCATCTATCAGCTTCTGTGTATATGCTTTTTG
>CAYTFT010000376.1:0-2788 GCA_964437155.1 uncultured Chitinophagales bacterium
GTGCCTCCAGCCAATTATCTCCTATCCCCACTTCGGCTTCGATCGGTACATTCATTTTAATTGCATGCACCATGTTTTCAACCACCAGTGCTTTGAGTTCATCTGTTTCTTTTTCATGCACATCAAAAACAAGTTCATCATGCACCTGCAGCAACATGCGCGAGCGCAATCCGGATTTTTTGATTGCATGATCAATCTTTATCATCGCCACCTTTATCATATCGGCTGCAGATCCCTGAATAGGGGAGTTTACGGCGATGCGTTCGGCCTGTGAGCGGACCGTATTATTTTGCGAGTTGATGTCTTTTATGTAGCGCTTGCGGCCGAGGATCGTTTTTGTATATCCGTGTTTGCGCGCAAATTCAATATTGCTTTCCATTAATGATTTCACACCGGGGAATTGCAGATTATAATTATCAATGATCTCCTTTGCTTCGCCACGCGGAATATTTAAATTCTGTGAAAGCCCGAATGCCGTTTGTCCATACGCGATCCCGAAATTAACCGCTTTTGCCCGCCCGCGCATTTCACGTGTTACATCTGCAACCGGGACGCCAAATACACGTGCTGCCGTTGCCGAGTGAATATCCATTCCCTTTTTAAATGCCTCGATCATACCTGTATCATTACTCAGTGCTGCAATGATGCGCAACTCGATCTGCGAATAATCGGCGCTGAGAATTTTATATTCTTTACTGCGCGGAATAAATGCTTTGCGCACCTGCTGTCCGCGTTCTGTACGGATCGGAATATTCTGAAGGTTGGGATTATTGCTGCTTAATCTTCCGCTCGATGCCACTGCCTGCGCAAAGGTGGTATGTAACCGGTTTGTTTTCGGATTGATCAGCAACGGGAGAGAATCTACATAGGTTGATTTCAATTTTCCAAGTTCCCGGTAATTGAGGATAAGATCGGCAATAGGATAATTATGCGCAAGCCGTGATAAAATATCTTCTCCCGTGGATAATTGTCCCGTTTTTGTTTTCTGCCCTTCATAGGGAATTTTCAGTTTCACAAATAAAACATCGCCAAGTTGTTTTGGTGAATCAATATTAAACCGGACGCCCGCCAGTTCATATATTTTTCCGGCGGTATGTTCAATATCCTTTTCCAGCACTTTTGAATAATCCTGTAAAAACGGAACATCGAGATTAATGCCTTCAAATTCCATATCGGCGAGCACACTTATAAGGGGTATTTCCACTTCGG
Organism: uncultured Chitinophagales bacterium; assembly: GCA_964437155.1. Taxonomy (GTDB): domain Bacteria; phylum Bacteroidota; class Bacteroidia; order Chitinophagales; family BACL12; genus UBA7236. The sequence continues at coordinate 1,210 of CAYTFT010000376.1, forward strand.
TATATAATGTATGCAGCTCTTCTTTCTTCAGCATCGGCTGAAAAAGATGATGCAACTGCCATGTGATATCGGCGTCCTCTGCAGAATATTCCTTTACTTTTTCTACATCAGCATCGCGCATGCTCAACTGATTTTTTCCTTTTTTACCGATAAGTGTTTCAATACTTACAGGAGAATATCCGAGATAATTCTCTGCGAGATAATCCATACCGTGCCGTAATTCCGGCTCAAGCAGATAATGTGCGATCATACTGTCGTGAAATGTACCTTTCACTTCGATGCCATACCATTTTAATGCGAGATAATCATACTTAAGATTCTGTGCGATCTTAATGGTGGAAGTGTCTTCCAGAATAGGTTTAAATGCGTTCACCAGCGATTGCGCTTTCTCCCGTTCAGAAGGTACCGGAACATAATATCCTTCATGATTTTTCCAGGAAAATGCCAGCCCCACAAGTTCAGCGGTATTTGCATCAATTCCCGTTGTTTCTGTATCAAAACAAAATATCTTTTGTTTGCCGAGTTTGTTGATCAGATCATTTATTTTCTTCTCCGAATCAACAAGAATATATGTATGCTCAACATTGGAAATATTTTTTCCCGCAACTACTTCTTCCCGTTCCTCCTGTGTGGCCGTTTTGTTGGCATTTTCAACCGGATTGCCGAACAGGTCAAGCTGCTCCGGTTTTTTAGGCGCATTCACACTGTAATTTTCACCGAGAATATCCTTCCCGAGTTTTCTGAATTCAAGCTCCTGAAAAATTGCCGCCAGTTTTTCTTTGTCGGGTTCTTCAATGATCAGCTTTTCTTCTTCGAATTCAACGGGAACATCCAGTGTTATGGTAGCGAGCTGTTTTGACAGCAATGCCTGATCTTTATTATTGACAACATTTTCCTGCAGCTTGCCTTTTAATTTATCGGTGTTTTCATATAAGGCTTCCACGCTGCCGAATTCCTGGATAAGTTTCTTCGCCGTTTTTTCACCCACACCCGGCACGCCCGGAATATTATCAACAGCATCACCCATTAAACCCAGTATGTCGATCACCTGTTTCGGATCTTCAATTTCCCACTTCGCTAAAATATCTGCAAGCGTGACAGTGTCAAACCCATTTCCTGTGAAACTGGGGCGATACATATAAATGCCATCCTCCACAAGCTGTCCGTAATCCTTATCCATCGTTACCATATACACTTCATACCCTTCTTTTTTCGCTTTTTTTGCGAGTGTCCCGATAATATCATCCGCCTCATATCCCGGTTTTTCGAGCAGCGGAATATTAAAGGCTTTCACAATTTCTTTGATGTAAGGAACTGCAAATTTTATATCCTCCGGTGTTTCGGCGCGATTGGCTTTGTAGTCGGCGAATACTTCTTCGCGCTGCGTCATTTCCACCGAATCAAAACAAACTGCTATATGCGTGGAATTTGTTTTTTTCAGCAAAAGATTTAATGTATTCACAAATCCTAAGATCGCAGAAGTGTTTTGCCCTTTTGAGTTGATGATCGGATTTTTTGCAAATGCAAAATAGGACCTGAATATCAATGCAAATGCATCGAGGAGGTAGAGTTTTTTATC
>CAYTFT010000377.1:0-2784 GCA_964437155.1 uncultured Chitinophagales bacterium
CTATATTGAATGCCTGCCCGGCAGAAGGACGGGCCTGCCCGAACACGCAGTGGGCAGAGTGAATAATTTGCATGATAGGATGTACTACGTATTAATGCTTACGCAGTATTCCTTAAACATCAACTTGCTATTAAGTGAGGTCGAAGACTTATGCTTTATGGCTGGTTATTCGCCGAGCGCTGTTTTCAGCTTTTCGATATCCAGTTTATTGGCGAATGCGAGTTCGTCCTGCTCCGTTGCGAATCCTTTTAATTCGATCATGATGAGGGTTTGTCCGATCGGTAATTGCAATTCAGAACTGCGGATCTTTTTTGTATTTCCCGCGTCATCAGAATAATCTTCCATTTCCGTTTTCAAAATAGCTCGCTGGGTACCAACCCTTACACTTTTGTATTCGGGTCCCATCATCGCAGGATTTGTGAGATACATACTCATTGCGGCTATCATGGGCGAGTTTGCTATGATCTGTATGTCCGCATTATTTTCCGGTTTGGCCGGATTGGAATACGCTTTTGAAATGGTTACTCCGCCGCCCATGGCACCCATGGAACCGGCATTTGAACTTCCATCCGCTTTCAAACCATTTATTTCTTCAGGTAAAAGCTGCGCTACCTGATCGGCGATTAGTAAATTGATCGCATTGATCGCATCCTGCAAACTCATTTGCGCCTGTTTATATTCCTTTTTTGCCAGCAGGTCCTGCGCTTCTTTAATAAGGGTTTCGGCCTGTTCCTGGGCAAAAGCTGAATAACCGACGAGGCATGCGGCAAGTAAAAATAAATATCGTTTCATAGCATTGTTTTTATAAGTGAAATAGTATATCAAATTTACCAAATGTAATTTGAATACATACCGGTTTACGACATTAATTTCAAAGAAAATATTTCTTGAAAAATTGACAGCATTTAGCACCTGAGCGGGAAGAAGGCAGATATTCCCATTCAGCGCAGATAAATACTGAGAACTTATAATATCATTCTGCTTCGATGGTCAGTATACGGCTTGCAAATCCGGAACGATGATTCAGCAAGTAATCCGTGATCGATTCAAGGTTGCTGAGGACCTGACGTTCACCGTGTCCCTGCAAAATGATCGAATCGAAATTCGCTGCAAAGCCACTCATCAGGTCATCCTCACCCCAGCCACCGATACCATAATAGAAAATAGTATCTTTTGCGGCAGGGATATGCAGAATGATCTTTTCATCCCCGTTGCCTGAGGCTGAAGGAAGAATATTTTTGTTTGCATAGATTGTCACCGAACTATCCTGAACTCCTGCCGCTTTCACGACCAATACCCTTGCCGGATCGCATGATTGTAAACTTAATAGAAAGACCACATTGGCAGTAATCAGAATTCGTTTTACTCTAAACATAAAAAAACTGAACATTTAAAAAAGTGCAGAACTTGTCGAAATTTTCTTTGTCTTAAAACGATTTTCCGGAGCAGTTTTACATTCAATTACAAAAAACATCAATCATAATACATCTCTATTCTATAACACACTGGACCTGTTTTTCCTCACCGCCGGAATTAACAGTGATAAAATACACGCCGGCAGCATATGTATGCGTATCAATATGCAACTCTCTGTCGGCGGTATGCCAGGATTGAAGTAATGCTCCGTCCGCTGCGAACAATGCAATATCTTTTTCCTGATTATTACCGGTTACAAGAACAACTTCATTTTTTGCGGGTACGGGAAAAAGGGAAATTGTATTGGCTTCTTCTCCCCCGACTTTACAATCCACTGTTACATAAATATTATTCGATTGTTTTGAACAACCGGTGACAGCACTTGTAACGCGACATTTATAATTTCCGGAAGAGGTAGCGGTATAACTGATATTTGTTTCTCCGGGAAGTATCGTCGCCCCGCGCCACCATTGATAAGTATAGGGACCGGTGTTAGCTGTGAGCACAACAAAACCACCCGGGCAAAATGTAACCGGGCCCCCGGCAGTAATATTTGCGGGTGGATTTTTATATACATCAACCAATATCTCATTTGAAACTCCCATCCCGCATATTCCGGTACTCGTGCAGGAATAATATCCTTTTACGGTTGCGAGATATGTATCATTTGTAGCACCCGCAATCGGAACCCCTAATTTGCGCCATTGCACTGCTGTTCCTGTATATGTTGCACTTAGTAAAACAGAACCACCGGGACAAAATCCTGTTGCTCCTGCTGCGGTAATGCTTACGGTCTCTGTTGCACCTTCATCAGTAAGTCCGTTACAATTTTCATCTATTGCATTGCATATTTCTGGTACCCCGGGATGAATTGCCGCATTTGCATCATTGCAGTCAAGTGTATTGGTAACATATCCTGCCGGCGGTATACAACCTAAAACAGTAATAGCTGCATTTCCATATCCGTCGCCGTCAGCATCTGCATAATAAATATTATCACAAACAAAACTATAATATATAAAAACGGCTCCTTCTCCCCATTCGGGATCGGTATAATTAAATACACCTGCTGCCACATCCAGAAGACCGTCGTTATTAAAATCAACATTTCCGGCAAAGGATCTTCCCATTGCTCCGGCTTCATTAAAACTTTGAATGGTATCGATGGGAATTAATCCGATTCCGGTTGCAGTTCCCGGAAAAACAAATCCAACACCTTCATCCAGTTTCCAGCCATCATATCCGTAAGCGCCAACAATAACATCATCAAATCCGTCATTATATATATCACCCGCAGATGCAACGCCGCCACCGAGAAATACTTCTGTCTGTATTCCGTTTATGGTTGCGACGGGCGTTCTGATGACA
>CAYTFT010000378.1:0-2771 GCA_964437155.1 uncultured Chitinophagales bacterium
TTCCTTGGGAAAACCATACACGCATTAAAAAAGATCTGAAAAAGGCAGAAGAAAGGGCACATATCCTCGAAGGATTGCTTATCGCACTGGATCATCTCGATCAGGTGATCGCACTGATACGCGGCTCAAAAACACCCGACGAGGCCAAAGAAGGGCTGATGTCGACCTTCGGGTTAAGTGATATTCAGTCAAAGGCTATCCTCGAAATGCGTTTACAGCGGTTAACCGGACTGGAGCGAGACAAAATACGGGATGAGTATAATGAGGTGATGGCATTGATCGCAAGATTGAAAGAGATCCTTGCCAATGAAGATCTCCGGATGCAGATCATTATAGAGGAAACACTTGAAGTAAAGGAGAAATTCGGAAATCCGCGGCGCACCGAGATACTGGTTGCTGACGGAGAGATGAGTATTGAGGACCTGATCGAGGAAGAAGATGTTGCGATCACGATCTCCCATTTAGGGTATATCAAACGCACGGCGCTCACGGAATACAGGCGCCAGGGCCGCGGTGGTAAAGGGGCGAAGGGAAGTGCTGCCAGGGAAGAGGATTTTATTGAGCATATTTTTATTGCCTCTACCCACGATACAATGTTGTTCTTTACGCAACAGGGTAAGTGTTTCTGGTTGCCGGTTTATCAGATTCCCGAAGGCACCAGGGTTTCAAAAGGAAGGGCCATACAAAATCTTATCAGTCTGCCACCCGAGGATAAGGTTATGGCATATATCGACATCCATGACCTTGAGGATGAATCGTTTATAAATTCGCATTATCTTGTTTTCTGCACCAAAAAAGGCACTATTAAGAAAACTACCGTTGAAGCATTTTCACGGCCAAGGGCAAACGGTATCGTTGCCATCAATATTTCGGAAGGTGATGAGTTGCTTTCTGTGCGCATGACCAACGGAAATTGTGAGGTAATGCTGGCGGTAAAAAGCGGCCGCGCCATCAGGTTCCCTGAAGAAAAGGTGAGGCCGATGGGACGAACGGCAACCGGTGTGATCGGAATTGAGCTCGATGATGAAAAAGACGAAGTTGTTGGCATGATAACTGTCGAGAAGGGCGACAAGGAAAGAACAGTGTTGGTGGTGAGTGAAAATGGCTATGGCAAACGGAGTTATCTGGTTGATCCGGAAACGGGTGAGCAGGAATACAGGATCACGAACAGGGGCGGGAAAGGAGTTACAACTATTAAGGTGACACAAAAAACCGGGCAACTCATTTCTATAAAGGATGTGACCGATAATGATGATCTGATGATCATCTGCGAGTCGGGCATGACCATAAGAATGGGACTGGATGCACTTCGCGTAATGGGCCGTGCAACACAGGGCGTACGGCTGATAAATCTTCGGGACGGCGACAGTATTGCCTCTGTAACAAAGGTTGAAAAAGGAGATGCAGATGAGGAAGAAGAAGCCGGAAACGGGGAGGAAGAAAGCGGATCTGATACTACAGCACCTTCTGAATCAGAAGAATAATATAAATAATTGATTATCAAATACTTAAAATCTCAACAAATGAAAATTCTCACCTGGTTTTTCATGACCGGAATGCTATTTTCGCAATTCGCAAATGCCCAAAACAGCAAGGTTACAACCGCAGCGAATGCTATTTATTCCGGAGAATATGATAAGGCAAAGGCAGCCATTGACGAGGCTATTCAAAATGAAAAGACAAAAGTAGAAGCAAAGACCTGGTTTTACAGGGGCCGCGTCCACAACCTTATCGCATTGGATACTACCGGAAAATATGCCTCCGTTGCCGATCCCATTGATATTGCAATGGAATCCTTTAAAACTGCCTTGCAGATGGCTGACGTGAAAGGCTATAAGAAAGATATCGGAGATGAATTATTTACCACCTATAATCTCTTCTTTGCCAAAGGTGCGAATGCATATAATGCCGGCAACAGCGAAGATGCCTATAAGTATTTCAGCAAGGCGCAGGAGGCAAATATGTTACAGATTGACGCAAACCCTGCAGCAGCACTTGATTCCGGTGTGATATTCAATGTCGGGCTCATGGCCGAAAGGACTAACAGAACCGTGGAAGCCATAACTGCTTACCAGAAGCTCGTTGACATGAAATACAGTGAATCCTACTTATATTCAAGATTATCCAACCTTTATCTGAATGCAGGAAGAGCAGATGAAGCGCTGGCAGTGCTGGAAGCCGGACGTAAAAATTTTCCTCAGGACAAGGATATCATGATCTCTGAGCTGAATTTTTACCTTTCACAAAACAAACTTGATATCCTGGTAGGGAAGCTGGATGCGGCGATCAGCCTTGATCCCCAAAACCCCGAATTATACTTCGTATTGGGCACTACACACGGTGAATTGATAAAACTTGACTCGGTAAACGCGAAAGCGCATTTCGATAAAGCTATTCAGGCTTATAATACTGCATTATCGATCAATCCTGAACGGTTTGACGTGAATCTGAACGCCGGTGCTTTATATTACAATACTGCGATTGAGATCAATAAGCGTATGAATGCATTACCGTTGGAAAAGGAAGCAGAATATCAGAAGCTGCTGCTGGAAAGGAATAAGTTATATGTGGATGCTACACCATATTTTGAAAATGCGCATCGGATCGATCCGAAGAATACGGATTGTATGCTCGCATTAAAAGAGATCTATGTGCGGACCGAACAGAAGGAGAAGGCTGATAAAATAAAACAGGAATTAGGAAATTAATTCAGGAAAGGGATGGACTTCGGTTTATCCCTTTTTGTTCAATATCATACTTAACATAATATT
>CAYTFT010000379.1:0-2768 GCA_964437155.1 uncultured Chitinophagales bacterium
ATGATAATGTTCCGCTCCCAGTTGCTGTAACTGAAAATCAGCCGCATTCATAGTAAGAATTGCAGTTACAAGGATCAGCTCCATCCCCAAAATAAAATTTGCATCCTGAAACGGCCATCCTTTTAGTTCGGGTTGTGTGAACCGTTTAACTTTTACAACATTTCTGCGCAGCAGGAAAATAATGGTTGCAATAAATGCCAGCGCCGATAATAATTCTATCACGCTGATCATGCAGGTGTAAAAAACGCCGAGAAAGGGTGCGAAAAACCTGTGTGAACCGGAAACGCCATCTGTAACGATCTCCAGCACTTCAATATTTACGATCACGAAACTGACATAAATAAATAAATGCAGAACGGCTGGCAATGGCTTTTTGAACATCTTCTTCTGCCCCAGCGCAAAAAGAAACATATTTTTCCATCTCTCCGCTTTCCGGTCGTTGATTTTTTGCGGCCGGCCGAGTAAAATATTTGACCTTACCGATGCAAATTTTCTAAAAGCGATCCAACCGGAAATTCCGAATACTATAGTGAAAATGAACTGTGCCAGAATTTGCATATCTGCGGTTTAGAGCGTTGCTAAATTAAGCGTAATTTTATCACTGTAAAAATTCACTTTCAACAGGTATGCGTAACCTTCCGTGCATTTTATTGTGTCTTTACATTTTATGCATATTTCCTTTGCATGCACAACATCTGCAATCGGGCAATAAAATAACCCTGTCGCTCTACCATGCACTGGCAGATCAGGAACCCGGCAAATTATTCCCTGTGCTTGTAAAAGGGGATGTGCATGCGATCAGCCGTTTTGCAGGTGAATACAACAGAACAATAAAATTCAAAACAAAGGATATTGTTGCCGTCGACCTGAATGCGCAGGAATTATGGGCACTAAGTGCATCGCCCTATGTCGACCTGGTTGACTGTCCCACCGGTGATATTGTTTTGCTCAACGATGTAATGGTTAAGCAAAACAATGTTGATTCTGCCTATTATGGTTTCTGGCCGCTGGATCAGGCGTATGATGGATCGGGAGTGATCATCGGGGTGATCGACGATCCGTTTGATATCGCCCATGCCGATTTTCAGGATGCGGATGGAAATACGCGGATAAAATATATCTGGGACCAGAATCTGGCTGCCGGCACTCCCCCTGATCCTTTCACTTACGGTATTGAATGCGACAGCGCCATGATCGCTAACGGGACATGTCCCAGCACCGACGACAATGAACTGAATTACAGCCATGGCAGCGGAGTAACGGGTGTTGCGGCATCCAGCGGAAACGCGGCAAACCGGTATCGCGGTGTTGCTCCGGCAGCGGATCTCATCCTCGTTTCACTGGATATGGAAACCGATTTTATGAGCTCTGTAACGGATGCTGTTGCGTATATCTATGCAAAAGCCGCCGAGCTCGGGAAACCCTGTGTGATAAACACGAGCGTAGGTGTTTATTCGGGGTCGCATGACGGGACCGACCTGACAGCGCAAGCGATCGACGGATTGATATCGGCGCAAGATGGCCGGGCGCTGGTTGCTGCAGCCGGAAATGCCGGCAATCAGGCGATGCACCTGAAATATACCGTTGATGCAACTGAGCGCTTTACCTGGTTCAAAAAACTGAGTTATATGGATCTGGCTTATTTCCAGTTATGGGCGGATAGTGCTGATCTTGTGAATGTAAATTTTAAGATCGGAGCAGAAGAAACAACTGGTTTTACAACAATCGGAGAAACACCCTATTATAATGTGCTAAGCGCATACACATTTGCCGGAGGTACAATAGATTCAACCGAATTTACTATTTCCGGCGGCGGACTTGTTAAAACCTATGCGCAAAAAATTGATGGAAAATATCTAATTGAATTCCTGATCGACCCGGATGTTTCCGCGTATTACTGGCGGCTCACCACCACCGGCAGCGGAAGTTTCGATATCTGGTCGGGGGAATCCACCACCGGATTTTCGAATTATGTTACAACCGGCCTGCCCACCGCAGCTGTCATGCCCGCCATTGTCAATTACGAATTTCCCGATACCGACCAGTCTATCGTCAGCAGCTGGCAATGCAGCGATAAGGTGATCACCGTGGGGAGTTATGTGAACCGGGACACGATGACCAACTATTACGGTTATTATCCGACACTGATCGACACGGTTGGAGAATTGTTTTATTCTTCCAGCCATGGACCGACACGTGACAATCGCATCAAACCCGACATTTGTGCCACAGGGGCGCGGGTGCTTTCTACCGGATCGCAGATCCTCACCGACTGGCTCATCAGCCTGGGCGCTGCGAATTATATCTCTGCCGATGGTCAGCATTATCTGTATAACGGAACTTCTTTCGCTTCACCGGTGGTTGCCGGTATAGCGGCTTTATATCTCCAGAAAAATCCGAATGCCGGTTATGCTGCAATTAAGGATGCTATCATTTCGGAAGCAAAACGGGATGCTTTCACCGGAGATGCTTTACCCGATAATAAATGGGGATATGGAAAAGCAGATGCATTCCGGACACTTACGGGGCCCTGGGGTTGCAGTGCAGATGATTATACCAGTGCACCGCAAAATTTACATCTGATAAATATTTTGCCGACCAAGGCACAGGTGGGCTGGGATATTATTCCAAATGCAGCCGGATACCAGCTTACATGTAAACCGGCCACCGGTGCGACGATGAAGGTAAAAACAACATCCGCAGTGAAAACCCTGAACGGACTTACGCCCAATACAGATTATTCCTGCAAAGTGAAAGCTTACTGCGAC
>CAYTFT010000380.1:0-2759 GCA_964437155.1 uncultured Chitinophagales bacterium
ATATAATAAATACGCATTATCAATAAATCCGTTGGAGAATTTTTCGAGGGTGGCGTCTGCATTCATGATCATTACCACCTGATTTTTTTCGATCTCTGTTTTGAGATCGAGTTCCCATACTTCAAGCAGTTTGGTATCGCTTTCGGGTACGACCTTGCTGTTGTAGTACCAGTATTTTCCGTTGTCAAAAACATTCTGCACCACACCGAGATACAGAAATCCGCGGTAATAACTGTCGGCGATCGCCAGTGTTTTTACCATGGTTGCTCCCGGCGGAACAACATAGCCGATCTGCGGATACGCCATGGGCATCCCGGCGGGCGGTTCCTTTAATTTTGCTTTTCCAAGAATATCTGCATCCCGCACTTTCGGCGGCGACGGATAGTCAACATCCTTCCATGCAATATGTTTCAACTGCACATGCCGAAGATCCTCGAGATATGCGATGAGCGAATCCGCAGCAAGACATTCGCCGTAATAACTCCAGTGGTGTCCGTATTGCGGGAACAACGGATATTTGGTATGCGGCTTCATTTCTAAAAACCATTTCTGAAAATCCACATAATGTAATCCGTATTGCGGGATCATTTCCGTATATGCCTGATAATTCGTACGTGTCTTCGGATACTTTGCATATTTCTCCGGTAAAAATTCCGAACAGTACGTTCCTTTTCCTGGTGCAAAAACGATCACGAGGTCAATCCCTTTTTTCTGCAGGGTATCGGAAACAACTTTTGCCTTTCTTAATTGTTCGGCAATAACGGAGTCGCCGGCAAAATCCCGTCCCAGATACGCATTGATATACGGGATATTAAAAACATAATCCTCTTTCCCGAGCACAAACTCATTCACATTGATCTTGTGATACCATTCGAAGTCGATCTGGTTTTTCAGCGGAATGGATTTTAATCCGAGTGTGGAAGCGGTTTTCAGATTCTCTTCCCGGTCCTTTTGAAACGCATCATTGAACCAGTTTGCCGCGGTGAGCGGGACATGTTCTGCCGGTTTTGCTTTCGGATCTGCAGCGGGTTTTTTTAATTGCAGAATAAGGAGGATGGCAAGAAATAATAAAGTGACATACCATAAGGCAGCCGGCACCGCATTTCCTGCAGGCGTTTCTGATGTGCCCGGCGTATGTTTTTCCTTTTTATGCTGCTTGCTCATGGTCGTTAAAATCTGAAATAAATAAAAGGATTAAAATTTCCGGCGCTGATATACATCACACATAACAGATACAGAAAAATGGAACCCAGTGTGAAAAGAACATACTCATTCCGCAGCAGGTTTCCGTAGAATATTCTGTCGTGCATTGCTTTAACCGGTTTTACCACCGTAATAAAGGAAAATAAAATCGCCACAAATACGATAATATCAAAATCGTTCAGCGTAACAATTGCCCGGGAAACATCGAAATCAAAAGCAAACATCTTTTTTGCATACGCAAATGCATGGTTGATATTTTCGAGCCGGAAAAAAACCCATCCCAAAACAACCACAATAAAACAATACAGGATCCCGACGAATTTTCCCGCTTTCTGTAAAAGGCGTAAAAGAAAACTGCGTTCCAGTATCAGAAATACGCCATGATACACACCCCAGAAAACATAGTTCCAGCTTGCGCCATGCCATAAACCGGAGGCAAAAAATACGATACCCAGATTAAGATATGTGCGCAACGCCGATCCTTTATTTCCACCCAGCGGGATATATAAATAATTTTTCATCCAGGCGCCCAAAGTCATATGCCAGCGACGCCAGAATTCGGTGATGCTTTGCGCGGTGTACGGACTGTTGAAATTTTCAGGGAATTTGAATCCCATGAATTTTCCGATACCGATTGCCATATCCGAATATCCCGAAAAATCAAAATAGATCTGAAAGGTATACGCTATCGCACCGATCCATGCTCCTGTTGTATTGATCGTATCTGCCGGCAACGAAAATACTGCATCCGCCTGCGCACCCATCACATTTGCTATCAGCACTTTCTTGCTGAGGCCAATACAGAACTGTATAAATCCCGATAATTTATCGGATGCATTTTCCTTTGCCGTATGATCGCGAATCTGATCGGAGATGTCAATATACCGCACAATCGGACCGGCGATGAGTTTCGGGAACAACAAAATATATAACTGATATTCCCAGAAATTATCCAGCGGCTTGTGCACGTTGCGGTATGCATCCACCGCGTAAGTAATACTTTCAAATGTATAAAAGGAAATACCGATCGGCAGAATGATCTTTGCCACCTGTATGGCCGGCATACCGAAAATATGGGTGACGGAATTGAGGTTATCAATGAAGAAATTGCAATACTTGAAATAAAATAATAATCCCAGATTGACAGAAAGGGAAAGAATGAACAAAAGATTCTTTTTCCTTTTTGTGGGCGCAGCATACATGAACTTCACCAGCCAGAAGTCAATGAAGGTGGCTATTAAAATAACAAATATGAATTTCGGTCCGCCCCAGCTATAAAAAAATGCACTCGCCAGCAATATGAAAATATTCTTCAGCCCCGGTTTTTTGGGAAGGAGGCTGTAAATAAGCACGAACAGCGGTAAAAAAATGGTCAGAAAATAAATGCTGCTGAATACCATGGCCGGTTGCGCTGCAAATAAAGGTAAAACTGTGTGGATTAGGAAATTACACTATCCACGGTCGTCGGCACCCGGAAATATCCTTACTCCCCTGAAATATTAACTCAATATCTTATAGCAATTGCATAAAATGTCTATACATTTAATAAAAATTAA